>NZ_FOMJ01000009.1 GCF_900112605.1 Thiohalospira halophila DSM 15071 | reverse complement strand
TGTCATGTCCCCGACGATTGCATTGACCGCCGGCGCCGGGCACTGTTCACCAGTCGCGCCGTGATGCGGGACTTCCTGGACCAGCTACGGAGACGGGCCTGATGGACATCCGGTTGCACAAGAACGCGACCACCACGCCGGCCCGTCGGGCGGCCATCCAGGCCTCGGACAAGCCGGTCCGGGAGCTGGCCCGGGAGTTCGGGGTCTCCGAGGACACCATCCGCCGCTGGCGCAAACGAGAGACCACCGAAGACGGCTCGCATACGGCCCACCGGCTGCGTACGACCCTGACGCCGGAGCAGGAGGCGGTGGTGGTGGCCCTGCGCCGGACGCTGTGGCTGTCCCTGGAGGACATGCTCGCCGTCACCCGGGAGTTCCTCAACGAGAACGCCTCCCGCTCGGCGGTCCATCGGCTGCTCAAACGCCACGGGATCTCGACCATGCCCACCGAGGCGAAGCCGCGGCGGCCGTCCAAGCCCTTCCAGGCCTACGACCCGGGCTATCTGCATGTCGACGTGAAGTACCTCCCGCAGATGGCTGACGAGGACCGGCGGCGGTATCTGTTTGTCGCCATCGACCGGGCCACTCGCTGGGTGTTTGTGGACATCTGCGCTGACAAGAGCGCCTCGACGGCCCGGCGCTTCCTGCGCAAGCTGCACAAGGCCTGCCCGGTCCGTATCCGGACCCTGCTCACCGACAACGGCAAGGAGTTCACCGACCGGCTGTTCGGGGTGCGAGCCAAGGGCGCCTCCGGTGACCACGAGTTCGACCAGCTCTGCGAGGCCCTGGGCATCGAGCACCGGCTGACCCGGCCGAAAACGCCGCAGACCAACGGCATGGTGGAGCGTTTCAACGGCCGCATTAGCGAGGTCCTGGCGACGCACCACTTCGACAGCCGGGCCAGTCTGGAGCAGACGCTCAAGCGGTACGTGCATCTGTACAATCACCACCTACCGCAGAAGGCCCTGGACCACCAGCCGCCCATTCAGGCGATGAAAAGCTGGTACGCCGAGCGGCCCGATCTATTTCATCGAAAGCCACGGAATCACCCGGGACCCGACAGTTAGTGTCCGGCGATCCGAAAAGTAAAAGGGAAGAGGCTGGTCAAATGGAGAATGATCAGTTTTTGTTATTGTTTTACCACTGGTGCTTTCTGGCGCGCTCAGCTTTCTTTCCCAGATGACGATGCAAGCGAGTGGCGTTCGTATTGAGAAAGTGAAGGTCGCTCTTTGAGGAATTCGGCAGCGTTTGTGCGTCTAACCGTGAGCGAAAGTGACAGAGACCCCCAAGATGAAAGTAATCCTGCAGCAGATGAGCTCCTTTTTCTCAAAGGTGCAGTAGTTTTTCGACTGGGGTGGGGGTCGCACACCGCGGTTCGGTTTCGTGGTTTGAAGGAAGAGGACTTCTTTGTATTTTCAAACAAAGAAGTCTTGGTTAGTAGGTGGACGGAAAAACGCTTTAACAAGCGCTAGGAGCCGACGCGCCAGTGAGCGGCTCCGAACTACGGTTAGATTTTCGGGGGCTTAGAGCTAGATCATGAATACGACAAAACTACACATTATTGCCAAAGCGCTTAAGAAAGAAATGGCGCGCGTTGAATCAGTATCGCTTATAAATCAGGCTGTGCAGGCGCTGCAGAATCAAATCAATCAACCCCAGCAACCAAACCACCAGCAACAACTATCTAATCATTTAACAAATCTTTACAACAGATTGGAAGGGTCGCCGGTTGATGGTTTTAGCCCTGCGTGGCGCGATGCGATGGAGGAGCTAGGTGTCTCAGGGGAGTTTGGTAAAAAGCTCGAGGCAAGAGTAAGGTCTATCTTTGAGCGAAACCAAATTACTCCGCAAACTGCGCTGGAGGAAATGAAAGACCTCCACGAGGACTTGAGTGGCACTGAAACTCAATTGTCAGCGTTGGTGGGTGGGCTTGAGTACTTTGGTGTTGGCGAAGATAAATTGGAAATAAATGAGTGCGAAGTGGGGATTGTGATCCCGCGCTCATATGTTAAGGATAATTTAAAAGGGTTTGGTCTAGAGTTAATTGAGATCGAAAAATCTCTCCTGGTTTTTTCTGAGCTTGCCACGGGGCAGCGTGAGCCGTTAGAAATTCGTCAAATATCGTCCAGTGAACTATCCGTTTTTCTCGATTATATACCTGAAATCGGTGCATCGATCGCAATTGCAGTCGAGAGAATAGTGGCTCTATATAAACAGCTGTTGGAGATTAAAAAGCTCAAGAAAGAGCTAGTTTCAAACGAGGTTCCTGAAGATAAGCTTGCTGGAATTGAAGAGCATGCCGCATCGATTGTGAGTCCAAAATTAGATGAGCTTGCGAACGAGCTCATGGAAAAGTTTGGTGACCATCTTGATTCCTCTAGAAGAAACGAGGTTGCAACTGAAGTGCGGCACTCACTGAACAAGATTGCGAATAGGATCGATCGTGGTTTCAATATTGAGCTTAGGGTTTCCGAGCAAGCACAAGGTGAGGAAGAGGAAGAAACTAAAGATGCCGATTCTAAGGAAGCAGCTAGACAGCAGATACGGGAGTCGGCATCGAGTATCGAATACTTAGATCAGGTGGGCGAGCCGGTGCTCTTCCTGCCGGAAAATAACGATGAAACCCAAAAATAGGAAATCGAAGGAGCGTTCATTCGGATGACAGCTACACAGCGCTTCTTTCGTGAAGAAGCGGTCAGATCTCGAGCCAGTGAATAAGGAAGCATAAAAAAACCCGGGACCGCACTGCGATCCCGGGTTGGGGGAGCGGCCCGCGGAACGGGCCCCTCCCATTGCTCACCGGCGCCGTAGCGCCGGCCGGGCGGTTACTTACGCCCGGTTGTTGTCCCGGCGGGGGCCGCCCTGGCGCTGACGGGGGCCGCCGCCGTTACCGCGACCCTGGCCGCCACCACCATTACCGCGGCCGTTGCCGCCGCGGCCGCGGCCGTTGCCCTTGGAGCGACGCGGGGCCGGGGCCTTCTCGGTGGGCTCGAAGCCGGTGACGGTCTCGGCCGGGATGCTGCCGCCCAGCAGGCGCTCGATGGCGCCGAACTGCTCGCGCTGGTCGGCGCAGACCAGGGAGATGGCCGCCCCCTCGGAGCCGCCGCGGCCGGTACGGCCGATGCGGTGGACGTAGTCCTCGGGGTTGTCCGGCAGGTCGAAGTTCACCACGTGGGGGAGCTCGTCGATGTCGATGCCGCGGGAGGCCACGTCGGTGGCCACGAGGCAGCGGATCCGGCGCTTGCGGAACCGGTCCAGCGCCTTGTTGCGCTGACCCTGGCTCTTGTCGCCGTGGATGGAGGTGGAGGCGATGCCGTCCTTGTCCAGCTGCTCGGCCAGGCGGTCGGCGCCGCGCTTGGTCCGGGCGAAGACCAGGACCTGCTCCATGTCGTGCTCACCGAAGAGGTGGCTGAGCAGCTCCCGGCGACGGCCGGAGTCCACGTGGTAGGCGCTCTGGGTGACGGAGGCGGCGGCCGCGTTGGAGCGAGCGACGTCGATCTCCACTGGGTTGTTCAGCAGGCCGTTGGCCAGCTTGCGGATCTTGCCCGCGAAGGTGGCGGAGAAGAGCAGGGTCTGACGCTCCTTGGGGAGCTTGGCGATGACGCGCTCGATGGCGGGCAGGAAGCCCATGTCCAGCATGCGGTCGGCCTCGTCCAGGACCAGCGTCTCGACGCCGCCCAGGTCGGTGGTGCCGCGCTGGAGGTGGTCCTCCAGCCGGCCCGGGGTGGCGACGATGACGTCCACGCCCTCGCGCAGGGCCTTCATCTGCGGGCCCATGGCGGCGCCGCCGGCGATCTCCACGGAGCGCAGCTTCAGGTGGCGACCGTAGGTGCGCACGCTCTCGGCCACCTGGGCGGCCAGCTCACGGGTGGGGACCAGCACCAGGGCGCGCGGGCGGCGGCTGCCCCCGGCGCTCTGGGCGTTGGCCAGGCGCTGCAGCAGCGGCATGGTGAAGGCGGCGGTCTTGCCGGTGCCGGTCTCGGCACTGGCGAGGATGTCACGACCCTCCAGGGCCTGGGGAATGGCCTCGGCCTGGATGGGGGTGGGCTCGGTGTAGCCCTGATCGGTAATGGCGCGCTGGATGGCGTCGCCGAAATCGAAATCGGTAAAATTCATGGATGCTCCACGTTACTGTCATCTGCCAGGAGGCGGCGCTCCCCGAAAAGGGGGCGCCGCCGAAGGATTCAGGTTCGGGAAGTCCTGGCAGAAGACCATCCGCGACCGGTTTGCAGGTACCGGAGACGCGGACAAACGCGGCAGGTACGTCGATCGCCCGGCGGGATAGAATGCGGGGGCGATCCTCGACAAACGCCGCTACTGTACCACAGTCCGGGCAGCAGGGCGAATGCGCCTCCCTGTCGATTGCAGGCCGGAGCTACTGCTCCCGGTAGATCTCCGCCCCCATCTCCCGGAATTCCACCGCCTTCTCCTCCATGCCCTGCTTCAGCGCCTCGTTGGCGTCGATGCCTTGGGCCTCGGCGTACTCGCGCACGTCCTGGGTGATCTTCATGGAGCAGAAGTTGGGCCCGCACATGGAGCAGAAGTGGGCGACCTTGTGGCCCTCCTTGGGCAGGGTGGCGTCGTGGAACTCCCGCGCCTTCTCCGGATCCAGCCCGAGGTTGAACTGGTCCTCCCAGCGGAACTCGAAGCGAGACTTGGACAGGGCGTTGTCCCGCAGCTGGGCGCCGGGGTGGCCCTTGGCCAGGTCCGAGGCGTGGGCCGAGATCTTGTAGGTGATGATCCCGTCCCGCACGTCCTGCTTGTCCGGCAGCCCCAGGTGCTCCTTGGGGGTGACGTAGCAGAGCATGGCGGTGCCGTACCAGCCGATGTTGGCTGCGCCGATCCCGGAGGTGATGTGGTCGTAGCCCGGGGCGATGTCGGTGACCAGCGGCCCCAGGGTGTAGAAGGGGGCCTCGAAGCAGTCGGCCAGCTCCTTGTCCACGTTCTCCTTCACCATGTGCAGCGGCACGTGGCCGGGGCCCTCGATCATGGTCTGGACGTCGTACTCCCAGGCGATCTTCGTCAGCTCCCCCAGGGTCTGCAGCTCGGCGAACTGGGCGGGGTCGTTGGCGTCGGCGATGGAGCCGGGGCGCAGGCCGTCGCCCAGGGAGAAGGAGACGTCGTAGGCCGCCATGATCTCGCAGATCTCGCGGAAGTGGGTGTAGAGGAAGTTCTCCTGGTGGTGGGCCAGGCACCACTTGGCGAGGATGGAGCCGCCCCGGGAGACGATCCCGGTGACCCGCTCGGCGGTCATGGGCACGTAGCGCAGCAGCACCCCGGCGTGGATGGTGAAGTAGTCCACCCCCTGCTCGGCCTGCTCGATGAGGGTGTCCCGGAACAGCTCCCAGGTCAGATCCTCCGGCTTGCCGTCCACCTTCTCCAGCGCCTGGTAGATGGGCACGGTGCCGATGGGCATGGGGGCGTTGCGCAGGATCCACTCCCGGGTCTCGTGGATGTTCTTGCCGGTGGACAGATCCATGAGGGTGTCGCCGCCCCAGCGCGCCGACCAGGCCATCTTCTCCACCTCCTCGGCCACCGACGAGGTCACCGCGGAGTTGCCGATGTTGGTGTTCACCTTGGTGCGGAAGTTGCGGCCGATGATCATCGGCTCCAGCTCGGGGTGGTTGATGTTGGCCGGGATGATGGCGCGGCCGGCGGCCACCTCGTCGCGGACGAACTCCGGCGTCACCTCTTCGGGGAGGTTGGCGCCGAAGCCGTGGCCGGGGTGGCGCTTGAGGATGTCGGCGTAGCGCGGATCGGCCCGCATCTCGGCCAGGCGGGCATCCTCCCGGATGGCGATGTACTCCATCTCCGGGGTGACGATGCCCTGGCGGGCGTAGTGCATCTGGCTGACGTTGCGGCCGGCCCTGGCGCGGCGCGGGGTGCGGATGTGGGCGAAGCGCAGGCTCGCCAGCTCCGGGTCGTCGCGCCGGGCGCGGCCGTACTCGGAGGTCAGATCGGCCAGCTCCTCGGTGTCGTCGCGCTCGAGGATCCAGCCGTCCCGCAGGGCGTGCAGGCCGCGGGTGAGGTCGATCTCCGCCTCCGGATCGGTGTAGGGGCCGGAGGTGTCGTAGACCGGCAGCGGCGGGTTGGCCTGCAGGCCGCTGGAGGTCTGGGTCGGCGACTGCTCCACCTCGCGCATGCCCACCCGGATGTCGGGCCGGGAGCCGGTCACCCAGATCTTGCGGGAGCCGGGCAGGGGGCGCGTCACGTCCTCGGAGAGCTGACGGGTGGCGTCGACGACGGATTCGGTGGCGGTATTCGGGGTACTCATGGCGACTCCTGGTCGTGTTTCACGGAGCGCCGGGGGAGAGGTCGAACTGAAGAAGGCACGCCCCGCCGGGGCGGGGCCAGCTTCCCTCCGCCGGTCGAGGTCCGAATGGCATCGGCCCCTCCCGGTTCAGGTTCCAAGGGTCTCTCTCAGCCCCGTCTTTTGGCGGGGCACCCCCAGCTGGTGATCTCCCGGAGGGTAGCACAGGAGCGCCGGGGGGAAACCCCGAACGGGCCCCGGATACTTGCCCGAATGCCGGAAAAACAGTACCGTTGCGGCCGTTCTTCCACCCTTATCCGCGCGAGGGGCTCGCGATGACCGAACTCAATTTCGTCCAGGCCCGCCACAACATGGTCGAGCAGCAGATCCGGACCTGGGAGGTCCTGGATCCCGATGTGCTCGGGCTTCTGGAGAAGATGCCGCGGGACGAGTTCGTGCCGGAGGCCTATCGCAACCTGGCCTACAGCGACCTCCAGATCCCGCTGGGCCGCGACCAGGTGATGATGGCGCCCAAGGTCGAGGCGCGCATCCTCCAGGCGCTGGAGATCCAGCCCGACGAGCGGGTGCTGGAGGTGGGCACCGGCAGCGGGTGGTTGACCGCTCTGCTGGCGCAGCGCGCCGCCCACGTTCATTCGGTGGAGTACATCCCCGAGTTCAAGATCGAGGCCGATCGCCGGCTGGCGGATCACGACATCACCAACGTTACCCTGGAGGTGGGCGACGCCGCCACGGGTTGGCCGCGTCACGCCCCCTACGACCTCATCGTGGTCACCGGCTCCCTGCCGCTGCTCCCCGAGGCCTTCCGCGAGGAGCTCACCGAGGGCGGGCGGCTGTTCGTCATCGAGGGCGAGGACCCCGTCATGGAGGCCGAGGTCATCACCCGGCTGGACGCGGAGAACTACCTCACCGAGCGGCTCTTCGAGACCAGCCTGCCGGCGCTGCTCAACGCGCCGCAGCCCGACCGCTTCCAGTTCTGAAGCGCCCCATGCGCCAGGTCGAACCCGCCGAATTCAAGGCGTGGCTGGAGGCCGGCGAGGCCCCGCGCATCCTGGATGTGCGCGAGCCCTGGGAGTACGAGGTCGCGCACCTGCCGAACTCCACGCTCATCCCCCTGGGGGAGCTGCCGAGCCGGGCGGCGGAGGAGCTGGATCCGGCCGAGCCGCTGGTGGTCCTCTGCCACCACGGCGTGCGCAGCCTCCAGGCCGCCTACTTCCTGGAACACCAGGGCTTTGCCGACGTGATCAACCTCACCGGCGGGATCGATCGCTGGTCGCAGGCCGTCGATCCCGCCACCCCGCGCTACTAGGTCGGAGGTTCCGCCATGACCGCCGAGCTCTGCAACGTCGCCACCAGCCGCCTCGTCTTCGTCGATATCCAGGCGCGCCTGGCCGCCGCCATGGCCGAGAGTGAGCGCCGCCGGGTCCTCGACCACGCCGGCGCCCTGGCCCGGGCCGCCGCCGAGCTGGCGATCCCGCGGCTGGTCACCCGCCAGTATCCGCGCGGCCTGGGGGAGACGGAGCCGGAACTGGCGGAGCTGCTGGCCGAGGCGCCCACCGTGGACAAGACCGGCTTCTCCTGCTGCCGCGCCGACGGCTTCGAGGCGGCCCTGGGCGATTCGGAGCAGATCATCCTGGCCGGCATGGAGACCCACGTCTGCATCACCCAGACCGCCCTGGAGCTGGCCGCCACCGGTCGGACCGTCTTCGTCGCCGCCGATGCCGTCTGCTCCCGGGACCCGGCCAACCACGAGCGCGCCCTCGCCCGGTTGGCCCACGCCGGCGTGGGGGTGACCGTGACCGAATCCATCCTGTTCGAGTGGCTGCGCGATGCCGGCCATGAGCGCTTCAAGGCCGTAACGGCCCTGCTGCCGCGATGAGTGCCGAGGACCGCAAGAAACGCCGCAAGCAGCGGCGCAAGGAGCGCAACCGCCGCCGCGCCGAGAGCCACCCGGCCCACCCGCGCTTCTGGCCCACCTGGGTCGGGCTGGGGCTGCTGCGGCTCATGGCCTTCGTGCCCATTCCCGTCCTGGGCGCCGTGGCGGATGGCCTTGGGACCCTGGGCTGGGCGCTCATGCCCGGACGGCGCCATGTCGTGCGCGTGAACCTCGCCACCGCCTTCCCGGAGAAGCCGGAGGCGGAGCGCCGCCGGCTGGAGCGCGGCGCCTTCCGCGCCGGTCTGCGTGGCGGCGTGGAGGGGGCGCTCTCCTGGTGGGCCTCGGAGCGGCGGCTGGCGCGGCGCTACACCATCGAGGGGCTGGAGCACCTGGAGGCCGCCCGGGCGCAGGGCAAGGGGATCCTCCTGCTGGGCGGCCACTACACCACCCTGGAGATCAGCGGCCGGCTCCTGCGGCGCCACGTCCCCGACCTCTATCCCACCTACAAGGCGGCGACCAATCCCGTCTTCGACCGGGTCATGGTCAACCAGCGCAAGAAGCTCTTCGCCGGCCTGCCGGAGAGCCGCGACATGCGGGCCATGCTGCGCGCCTTCAAGCGGGGGGGCGTGGTCTGGTACGCCCCGGACCAGGACTTCGGCCGCAAGCGCTCCGTCTTCGCCCCCTTCATGGGGACGTTGGCGGCGACCGTGCCCATGACCGGCCGGATCGCCAGGACATCCGGGGCCCCCGTGGTCCCCCTCTACTCGGAGCGCCGCCCGGGCAACTGCTGGCACCTGCGCCTGGCCCCGGCCCTGGAGGACTTCCCCACCGGCGACGACGTGGAGGATGCCACGCGCATCAACGCCGCCATCGAGGAAGAGGTCCGCCGCACGCCGGACCAGTACCTCTGGCTCCACGCCCGTTATCGCACGCGCCCCAAGGGCGAGCCCCCGATCTACTGAGTCGCGCACCCCCGGTCTCGCCGACGAAAGCGGCCGCGGGGGTTAAGTTGAAAATTCGAGACCCGACCCCTGCAGGGCACAAAAAAAATCGCGCGACCCGAAGGCCGCGCGAAACCACCAAAGGAGGATGGAGGAGTCGAGGTCCGATGCGTCGGACCTCGATAATGATTCTCTAATATAGCCCCGGGTCTGTCAAGACTGAGTCTGAATCGCATGCGTGGCCTCCCGGTGGACGGCCTCCCGCAGCCGGTTCATGCGGCCGTGGAAGAAGTGGTCGGCGTCGGCCATCCAGCGGTAGTGGGGCTTGCCGGGCAGCGCCGCGGTCCACTCGGAGACCGCCGGCGGCGAGACCACCTCGTCGCGCCCGCCCTGGATGACCGTGAGCGGGGCGACCGGGTCGGCCACCGAGGTGAAGTCGAAGAGATCCACCGGCGGGGCCACCAGCAGCAGCCGCGCCGGCTCCAGCTCCGCCTGGGCGCGCATCACCACGTAGGCGCCGAAGGAGAAGCCGGCCAGCCACAGGGGGGCGTCCGGCAGGCGCGCCCGGGCCCAGCCGGCCACCGCGGCGAGGTCCGTCGCCTCGCCCCGGCCGCCGTCGTAGCGCCCGGCGCTGCGCCCCACGCCGCGGAAGTTGAAGCGCACCGCCACCACCCCGGCATCGGCCAGGGCGGTGGCGATCATGTGGGTGACCTTGTTCTGCATGGTCCCCGCATACCGGGGATGGGGGTGGCAGACCACGGCCACCGGCGCGCCGGGGAGTGGGTTGTCGGGGGCGTCCACCAGGGCCTCCAGCGGCCCCGCCGGCCCCTCCAGCATCAGCCGGGGGCCGAAGGCCGGCGCCTCTTCCAGACCGTCGTAGCGGTGGAAGGCATGCAGGTGGGCGCGCCCGATGTCGTCGGTCATGGGTCGAGCTTGAGGCGTTCCACGGGGACACCACCCACCAGGTGTCCCTCGATGATGTCATCGATGTCCTCCTGGTCGATGTAGGTGTACCAGGTGCCCTCGGGGTAGACCACGACTACCGGCCCCTCGCTGCAACGGCCCAGGCAGCCGGCGATGTTCACGCGCACGCCGTCGGGGCCGTGGATGCCGCGCTCCCGGCACTGCTCCTTGGCGTAGGCGCGCATGGCCTCGGCATCGGCGTTGGCGCAGCACTGCTTGCCGTCGTCGCGGCTGTTGGTACAGAAGAAGAGGTGGTGGCGGTAGTAGCTCATGATTCAGAGGGAATAGACCAGGTTGATGGAGGTGACGGTGTCGGTGTCCTTGGTATCCGCCGGGACATCGGTGTTGCGCCGGATCTCGTGGGAGAGCTTCATGGAGAGGCTCTCGACCACGCGGGCGGAGAGACCGGTGACCGAGCGGGTATAGGTGCCGCCGTCCACCTCCATGAGCAGGGTCTGGCTGAACTTGGCCGTCTCCGAGAGCTGCCAGCGGAAATCCCCGGCCAGGCGGCCCAGGCTCTCGTTGGTCTGCTCGCCATCCTCGACGCGTTCCTGGCGGGCGCCGGCACCGATCTCCGCATCCAGCTCGAAACGGTCGCTGTCGAGGACCTTGCGGCCGTAGCCCACCGCCTCGGAGGCGCGGTAGTCGTAGCCGTTGAAGCGGTCGTCCTCGTAGCGCAGGGCGACGAAGACGTAGTCCCGCGGGCGGAACTTGTAGTCGGACTTGGCGGCGGCGGTGTACCGCTCGGCGGTGGTCACGCCCTCTTCCCGGGCGCGCAGGGCGCTGATCTCGCCCCGGTGGCGCCAGTAGTCGCGTTCGTGGACCACCGTGGCACCACCGTTGGTGGTATTGGTGTTGGTGTTGCCGCTGGTATCCACCATGCCCAGTTCGATCTCCGCCGACCAGGAGGGCTCCTCCACGCGTTCCAGGGGCTCGGCATCCCGGGTGCCCTGGAAGACTTCGTCCTGGGCCGCGACGGGGCTCGTCGCCAGGCACAGGGCCAGGGTCGGCAGACTGGATCGGAACATGGTTTCCTCCGGGGCCGCGAGTGGGCGGGTGTGCTACGGTAAACGGGTCATAGCGTACTATGAACCGGCGCCCCCTTCCCAATTCTCCCTGCCCGAGGAACGAACAGACGCAATGCCCCGACTCCCCCTGGACGAGGAAGCCCGAGCCGAGTTCCCCCTGGAGATGGCCGACCGGTGCGTGAAGTGCGGCCTGTGTCTGCCCCACTGCCCCACCTACCGGCTCACCGGCAGCGAGGCCGAATCCCCGCGCGGGCGGATCGCCCTGCTCCAGGGGCTGGCGGAGGGGCAGCTCGACCTCACCGACCGCGGTCGGGCACACCTGGACCACTGCCTGGCCTGCCGGGCCTGTGAGCGGGTCTGCCCGGCGGATGTCCCCTACGGCCGGATCCTCGACGCCGGCCGCCGCATGACCGCCCCGGCGGAGCCGACTGCCCATCGCCGGCTGGGCCGCCTGGGACGTGACGGGCTGCTGGCCCATCCCCGCCGTCTGGCCGGGGCGATGAGCCTGCTGCGCTGGGCCCAGCGGCTGGGTCTGCCCGGCCTGGCGCGCCGGACCGGCGTGGCCCGGCGACTGGGGCTGGAGACCGCCCTGACGGAGCTCCCCGCCCTGCCCCCCCGGCAGCGCTGGGAGGCCCACTACCCCGCCGAGGGGGAGGAGCGGGGGCGGGTCGCCCTCTTCCTGGGCTGCATCGCCCGCCATACCGATGCCCACCGGCTGGCGCTGACCGTCGGCCTGCTCAACCGCCTGGGCTACGCCGTCGACGTGCCGCCGGGGCAGAACTGCTGCGGGGCGCTCCATGCCCACGCCGGGGAGGCCGACGAGCCGCAACGGCTGGCGGCGGAGAATGCGGCGGCCTTCACCGGGGCCGATACGGTGATCCACCTGGCCACGGGCTGTGGCGCCCACCTGGCGGAGTACCCGGAGCGCTACGCCCTCTTCGAGGGCGTGGAGGTGGTGGAGGCGAGCCGCTTCCTGGCGGATGCCGAGTGGGCCGCCGAGCCGGGGGCCCTGTCCGGCCGGGTGCGGGTGCACCAGCCCTGCACCGCCCGCAATGCCCTGCGCGACGGGGGCGCCGCGGCGGCGCTGTTACAGCGTATCCCGGGGCTGGAGGTCGCGGAGCTGGCCGGTAACGACCAGTGCTGTGGCGCGGCGGGGACCTGGTTCCTGGAGAATCCCGAGTGGGCCGCCGAGCTGCGCGCGCCGAAGGTGGCGGCCGCCGCCGATGCCGACTGGCTGGCCACCACCAATCCCGGCTGTGCGCTGCACCTGGCCGCCGGCGGGCCGGCCGCCCGGGTGGTCCATCCGGTGGAGCTGGCGGCGCGCGCCTTCGGGGTGGCCGGGATCAGCCCTTGAGGATGTATTCCGCGCCGCAGTAGGGGCACATCGCCTTGCCGGTCTCCTCGATGGGGAGGTAGACGCGGGGGTGCGAGTTCCACAGGCTCATACCGTCCATGGGGCAGTGCAGCGGGAGGTCGTCGTGGGTGACCTCGTAGCGCTGGGCGGCGTTGGGGGTCATCTCCTTGGGGCCTTGCATGGGCTTGCTCTCCGGATCCGGGTTGGCGGCATGGTACCCAAAAGCGGCTGGTCGCTGCTACAGCAGCGCCAGCAGGCGTTCGGGGTCGGTGAGGTCGGGCAGGACGGCATCGGCGTCGGTCTCCGCCGGGGGCGGGTCGGCCAGCAGGACGTTGAGCCCCACCCCGGCGGCGCGTCCCGCCTCGACATCGCGCTCGCTATCGCCGATGAGCAGGGAGGCCGCCGGGTCCAGGTCCAGCTCGGCGGCGGCCTGGCGGATCATCCCCGGCAGCGGCTTGCGGCAGTCGCAGGGGCCGCCGTGGGGGCCGTCCTCGTCGGGGTGGTGGGGGCAGTAGTAGACCCCCGCCGGGGCGGCGCCGGCCGCGGCCATCTGCTGCCCCATCCAGTCCATGAGGGCGTGGAAGTCGGCCTCGGTGTAGTAGCCCCGGGCGATGCCGGACTGGTTGGTGACGATCACCGGCCGGTAGCCGAGCCCCACCAGCCGGGCGACCGTCTCCAGGGTGCCCGGCAGGAATTCCACCTGGTCCGGCCGGTAGCAGTAGCCGGTATCCCGGTTGATGACGCCGTCCCGGTCCAGGAAGACGGCGCGCTCGCCGCCGGCCACCTCAGACCCGGTCGAGCCAGTCGTGGTGCGGCTCGCGCCGGCCGTGGACCAGCTCGAAGTACATGGTCTGGAGCTGCTCGGTGATGGGGCCGCGCCGACCGGCGCCGATGGTCCGGCCATCCAGCTCGCGGACGGGGGTCACCTCGGCGGCGGTACCGGTGAAGAAGGCCTCGTCGGCGACGTAGACCTCGTCCCGGGTCATGCGCTTCTCGCGCACCGGGATCCCGGCCTCTTCCGCCAGGTGGACGATGGTCTCCCGGGTGATCCCCTCCAGGGCGGCGGTGAGCTCCGGGGTGTAGAGCACGCCGTTGCGGACCACGAAGAGGTTCTCGCCGGAGCCCTCGGCCACGAAGCCCTCGGTATCCAGCAGCAGGGCCTCGTCGTAACCGCAGCTCACCGCCTCCTGCAGGGCCAGCATGGAGTTGATGTAGTTGCCGTTGGCCTTGGCCTTGCACATGGAGGAGTTCACGTGGTGTCGGCTGTGGGAGGAGGTGCGCACGCGGATCCCGCGCTCCATGCCCTCTTCGCCCAGGTAGGCGCCCCAGCCCCAGGCGGCGATGATGACGTGGACCTGGAGGTTGGTGGCGCGCAGCCCCATGCCCTCGGAGCCGTAGAAGGCCATGGGGCGAATGTAGGCGCTCTCCAGCCCGTTCTCGCGCACCGCCTGGCGGGTGGCCTCGTTGATGGTCTCCCGATCGTAGGGCATGGGCATGCCCATGATGTGCGCGGAACGGAAGAGCCGGTCGGTGTGGTCGGCCAGGCGGAAGATGGCCGTACCGCCGTCGGCGGCGTAGGCGCGCTCGCCCTCGAAGACCCCCATGCCGTAGTGGAGGGTGTGGGTGAGGACGTGGGTGGTGGCATCGCGCCACGGCACCAGCTCGCCGTCGTACCAGATCACGCCATCACGATCGGCCATGGACATGGGTCGGGTTCTCCTTGCCGGTTCTCGGTTGTTCGGGGTCGCTTCGGGGGCTCAGCCGGTCTCCAGCGTCTCGCCCATGAGCCGCTGCCAGGCGGCGAGGACGGCTCGCCGCTCGTCGACGAACTCCGTGGCCGGGACCACGGTGGGCGCCTCCTGGAGGGTCAGCCGGTGACGACGGGCGCGGTAGGCGCGATAGGCGCCGGCCAGGGAGTCCGCCTCCTCCGCCGCCAGGCAGCCGGCCTCGGCCAGGCGCTCCAGCAGGCGGATGTTGTCGGTGAAGTCCACCAGCCCCGGGTGCTCATGGGCGTGAGCCAGCACACCATACTGCACCATGAACTCGATATCCGCCATCCCGCCCGGGTCCTGCTTGAGGTCGAACCGGTCGCTCCCGCTGCTGGCGTGGGTCTCCCGCATGCGCCGGCGCATGTCGCGGACCTCGGTCTGCACCGTCTCCGGATCCCGGGGCCGGGTGAGGATCTCCCGCCGGGTCGCCTCGAAGGTCTCGGCGACGGCGGGGTCCCCGGCCACCGGCCGCGCCCGGACCAGGGCCTGGTGCTCCCAGGTCCAGGCGCTCCCCTCCTGGTAGCGGCGGAACCCCTCCAGGTTGGTGACCAGCAGGCCGGCGGCGCCGGAGGGGCGCAGGCGGACATCCACCTCGTACAGGGTGCCGGAGGCGGTCTGGGCCCCCAGCAGGTGGATGATGCGCTGGGCCAGCCGGGCGAAGAAGACGGCGCTGGCCACCGGGCGCTCGCCGTCGGTGGGCTCGTCCTCGGTCTCGCTGTCGTGGAGGAAGACCAGGTCGAGATCGGAGCCGTAGCCCAGCTCCCAGCCGCCGAGCTTGCCGTAGCCGATGATGGCGAAGCCGGTATCGCAGACCGCGCCATCCTGCCGGCAGCTCGGCCGGCCGTGGCGGGCGGTGAGGTGGGACCAGGCCAGGGTGAGGACGCGATCGAGGATGACCTCGGCCAGATGGGTGAGGTGGTCGCTCACTACCATCAGGGGGACCGCCTCGGCGACGTCGGCGGCCGCCACGCGCAGCATGGCGGTCTGGGCGAAGTCGCGCAGGGCGTCCATCTGCGCCTCGAGGTCGTCGTCGGCCACCCGGCGCAGGCGCAGATCGGCATCGCGCTCCAGCTCGGTGCGATCCGGCGGGCGGTAGAGGGTGGCCGGGTCCAGGAGGTCGTCCAGGAGGACCGGGTGCTGGCCGAGCTGCTTGGCGATCCAGGGGGAGGCCTCGCAGAGCTTCACCAGCTGGGAGAGCGCCATGGGGTTCTCCACCAGCAGCGCCAGGTAGACGCTGCGGCGGGCGATGCGCTCTACCAGTTCCAGGGCGCGCTCCAGGGTCCGGCCAGGGGCATCGCGGCCCCCCACTGCACCCAGCAGTAGCGGCATGAGGTGGTCCAGCCGCTCCCGGCCGCGATTGGATAGGCCGCGATAGGCGTGGCCTCGCCGCAGGGCGGAGAGCCGTTCGCGGGCGGTGGCCGGATCACCGAAGCCGGCGGCGGCCAGGGCGGCGTCCGTCTCCTCGGGCTCCAGTCCCTCCTGCCAGACCAGGGCCAGGTCGCCGGGGTCGCTCTCGGCGTGCTCGGTCTGGGGCGCGGCGAAGACCTGCTCGAAGTGGCCGCGGACCCCGTCGCGCTCGTCACTGATGCGGTGGGCCAGGGCCTCCCAGTCCGCCTCCCCCATCGCCCAGGCCAGCAGGGCCCGCTCGTCGGCGTCGGTGGGCAGCTCGTGGGTCTGGCGGTCTGCCCGGCCCTGGAGGCGGTGTTCCAGGTGGCGCAGGAAGACGTAGGCGGCGTCCAGCTCCCGGGCGGCGTAGTCGGTGAGGACGTCGTCGGCGGCCAGCAGCCGGAGGACGCCGCGCAGGTCCCGGCGGCGCAGCTCGGAGTCGCGGCCGCCGCGGATGAGCTGGAAGGCCTGGGCGATGAATTCCACCTCCCGGATCCCGCCGGCCCCGAGCTTGATGTTGCCCTCCAGTCCCTTGCGCCGGACCTCGCGGTTGATGAGCGCCTTCATGTCCCGGATGGATTCGAAGGCGCCGTAGTCCAGGTAGCGGCGGTAGACGAAGGGGCGCAGCTGCTCCATGAGGGCGGCGCCGGCGGTGCGATCGCCACCCACTACCCGCGCCTTGATGAGGGCGTAGCGCTCCCACTCCCGGCCGTGGAGCTGGTAGTAGGTCTCTAGGGCGTCGAAGCTGGCCACCAGGGCGCCGGCCTCGCCGAAGGGGCGCAGCCGCATGTCCACGCGGAAGACCCGGCCCTCGGCGGTGGTGGCGTCCAGGGCCTGGATGAGGCGCTGGCCCAGGCGGGTGAAGTAGCGCTCGTTGTCCACGCTCCGCGTCGCCCCGGCCGTCTCCCCCGCCTCGGGGAAGGCGAAGATGAGGTCGATGTCCGAGGAGACGTTGAGTTCCCCGGCGCCGAGCTTGCCCATGCCCAGGACCACCAGTCGCTGGATGGTGCCGCTGTACGCCCCCATGGGTGTGCCCATCTCCGCGCGCTGCCAGGTCTCCAGGTGGGCCAGGGCGCCGTCGATACAGGCCTCGGCGAAGGCCGAGAGGTCCAGGGTGGTGGCGTCCAGCTCCGCCCGCCCGGCCAGGTCGCGCCAGATGATCCGGACCATCTCCCGTCGGCGCAGACGGCGCAGGGCCACCCCCAGGGCATTGTCGTCGGCCGCCTCCGCCAGGGCCTGCTCCACGCGCCGGGCGTACTCGCCCTCGTCGTAGGCGCGGCCCAGGTCGCCACTGTCCACCAGCTCGCCCAGTAGATCCGGGCGCGCCGTGAGCGCCCGGACCACGAACTCGCTGGCCGGCGCGACCCGCTCCAGGTCGGCGGTGAGTTCCGGATCGGCGCGCAGGCGCCCCAGCGCCTCGGGCGCGGCCTCCTCCAGGGCGGAGAGGGCCTCGCGACGCAGGCGGGTAACGGCCTCCGGCTCGTGGTCGGTGGCGGGTCGGGGTGGATCGGCGGGAGGCAGGGTTTCGGCGGTCATGGGACCAGCCTACCAGCCCGGCGGGGCGGCGCAACGCGACAGGAGAAACGAAAGAGGCCCCCGCTCCGGAGAACGGGGGCCTCTCTCAGGCCGGGGCGCGGGGCCCCGGCACGGCTCGGGAGCCGGGGGTGGGCGTTACATCATGCCCATACCGCCCATGCCACCCATGCCGCCCATGCCGCCCATGTCACCGCCGGCATCACCGCCGCCGGAGTTCTCCTCCGGGTGCTCGGCGATCATGGCCTCGGTGGTGATGAGCACGCCGGCGATGGACGCGGCGTTCTGCAGGGCGGTGCGGGTCACCTTGGTCGGATCCAGGATGCCCAGCTCCACCATGTCGCCGTAGTCGCCGGTGGCGGCGTTGTAGCCCTCGTTGCCGGAGCCCTCGGCCACCCGGTTGACGACCACGGAGGGCTCGCCGCCGGCGTTGTAGACGATCTGGCGCAGCGGCTCCTCCATGGCGCGACGGACGAGGTTCACGCCGGTGTCCTGGTCGTGGTTGTCGCCCTTGAGGTCGGCGATGCCGAGG
Organism: Thiohalospira halophila DSM 15071; assembly: GCF_900112605.1. Taxonomy (NCBI): domain Bacteria; kingdom Pseudomonadati; phylum Pseudomonadota; class Gammaproteobacteria; order Thiohalospirales; family Thiohalospiraceae; genus Thiohalospira; species Thiohalospira halophila. The sequence continues at coordinate 96,590 of NZ_FOMJ01000009.1, read as the reverse complement.
CGGGCACGCAGCAGGGCCACGCCGCCGCCGGGGACCACGCCCTCTTCGACGGCCGCACGGGTGGCGTGCAGGGCGTCGTCGACGCGGTCCTTCTTCTCCTTCATCTCGACCTCGGTGGCCGCGCCGACCTTGATGACGCCGACACCGCCCTTGAGCTTGGCCATCCGCTCCTGGAGCTTCTCCTTGTCGTAGTCGGAGGTGGCATCCTCCATCTGCTTGCGGATCTGCTCGGCGCGCTCGTCGATCTCGGCCTTGTTGCCGGCGCCGTCGACGATGGTGGTGTCATCCTTGGTGATGGTGACCTTCTTGGCGCGACCGAGCTGCTCGATGGTGGTCTTCTCGAGGGTCAGGCCGACCTCCTCGGAGATCACCTGGCCGCCGGTGAGGATGGCGACGTCCTGCAGCATCTGCTTGCGACGGTCACCGAAGCCCGGGGCCTTCACAGCGGCGACCTTCACGATGCCGCGCATGGTGTTGACCACCAGGGTGGCCAGCGCCTCGCCCTCGACATCCTCGGCGACCAGCAGCAGCGGCTTGGACTGCTTGGCGACGCCCTCGAGGATGGGCAGCAGGTCCCGGATATTGGAGATCTTCTTGTCACACAGGAGGATGTAGGGGTCCTCCAGGTCAGCCGTCATGTTCTGGCTGTCGGTGACGAAGTAGGGGGAGAGGTAGCCGCGGTCGAACTGCATGCCCTCGACCACGTCCAGCTCGTTATCCAGGCCGGAGCCCTCTTCCACGGTGATGACACCGTCGGTGGTCACCCGCTCCATGGCCTCGGCGATGATCTCGCCGACGTTCTCGTCGGAGTTGGCGGAGATGGTCCCCACCTGGGTGATGGACTTGCGATCCTTGCACTCCTTGGAGAGCTTGCGCAGCTCGTCGACGGCGGCGGTGACCGCTTTGTCGATGCCGCGCTTGAGGTCCATGGGGTTCATGCCGGCGGCCACCGCCTTCATGCCTTCGCGCATGAGGCCCTGCGTGAGGATGGTGGCGGTGGTCGTGCCGTCACCGGCCTCGTCGGCGGTCTGGGAGGAGACCTCCTTGACCAACTGGGCGCCCATGTTCTGGAACTTGTCCTTGAGCTCGATCTCCTTGGCCACGGAGACCCCGTCCTTGGTGGAGGAGGGGGCGCCGAAGCTCTTCTCGATGACCACGTTGCGGCCACGCGGGCCGAGGGTCACGCGCACGGCGTTGGCCAGGACATTAACGCCGTCCACCATCTGGTGGCGGGCGTCTTCACCGAAGATCACATCTTTCGCTGCCATTGTCTGATTTCCTTCGTAACGGTTCGTTAACTGATTGAGTCGGGTAAACGGGGTGGTGCGGGGCTCTTAGCCCTCGAGGACCGCCATGAGGTCGTCCTCGCGCATCACCATCAGGGTCTCGTCACCCACCTTGACCTCGCTGCCGGCATACTTGCCGAAGAGGACCCGGTCGCCCTCCTTCACGGCGAGGGCGCGCTTTTCGCCACTGTCCAGCGGCTTGCCGTCGCCCACGGCGACCACCGCGCCCTGCTGGGGCTTCTCGGCGGCGGTGTCGGGCAGGACGATGCCGCCGGCGGTCTGCTCTTCTTCCTCTTCGCGGCGGATGACGACGCGGTCGTGCAACGGACGAATCTTCATGGGGTTCTCTCCTTAACGGGTTTTCACACGCTGGGTGAATCGGAGTGCCAACCGCGGCGGTCGGCTGCTGTTAGCACTCAATGAAATCGAGTGCCAATAATAGCGATGCAATGGCCGCCGTCAAGCCCCGTCGCTCGGGGTTGCGCTTCCATTTCAGGCAACTAGCGCCGGGGGAAACGGGGCTCGTCGTCCTCGTCCGGCCAGGCCTGGCCCTCGAAGGTGCGCGGCCCGCCTCCCGGTCCGCCGTTGGGGTCGCCGCCGCGAACGACCACCGCCCGGCGGGCGGCCGCCCGGATGAGGGCGCGGCGCAGCGGCGGGATCAGCAGGAGGAAGCCGAGGGTATCGGTGACGAAGCCGGGGGTGAGCAGGACCATGCCGGCCACCAGCAGGGCGGCCCCTTCCAGCACCTCCATGGCCGGCATCTCGCCCATGGCCAGGCGCTGGCGCAGCCGGGTCTGGGTGGAGAGGCCCTGGGCACGGATGAGCCAGGCGCCCAGTACCGCGGTGCCGATGACCGCGAGCACCGTGATCCCGGCGCCGATGACCTCGCCCACCTTGATCAGGATGTAGAGCTCCACCAGGGGTGCGCCCACGAAGAGGGCGAGCAGGATGAGAAGCGGTGGCATGGTGTACCTCTCTGGGGTTGAACTCCCGACCATGAGGGCGGCCGGGGGCGGTTTCAAGGGCGGCGCTTGCCGCCGGCCGCTCACGGCACGTAAGTTGGCCCGGGAACATCGACGGAGGAGCCCCATGGCCGGAGACTATCGTATCGCCCTGTGTACCTGCCCCGACGAGGCCACCGCCCGGGAGCTGGCCGCCGCCGTGGTGGATCGCCGGCTGGCGGCCTGCGTGAACATCGTCCCGGGGCTCACCTCGGTCTTCGCCTGGGAGGGGAAGGTGGAGACCGACCCGGAGGTCCTGCTGGTCATCAAGACCACCGGCAAGGCCTGGGAGGCGCTGGAGGCGACCCTGGTGGAACTCCACCCCTACGAACTCCCGGAAGTCATTGCGGTCGAAATCGCAGCCGGCCTCGCCGGTTACCTGCAGTGGATGGATGAGTCGACGGAGTCACCACAATGATACGAATGCTGATGCTCGCGCTGGCGGCGCTGCTCACGGCCGCGCCCGCCGCCGCCCAGAACCTCCTGGACCCCGATGACGCCTTCGCCGTGGAGGCGGAGGCCGTGGACGGGCAGACCATCCGGCTCAACTGGGAGGTCCACCCCGACTACTACCTCTATCAGGACAAGTTCGAGCTGGAGAGCACCACCGACGGGGTCTCCTTCGGGGGCCTCGACCTGCCGGAGCCCAAGGTCAAGCAGGACGAGTTCTTCGGCGAGGTGAAGACCTACTCCGGCTCCTTCAGCGCGACGGTGCCGGTGGAGCGCAGCGGGGAAGGGGCGAAGACCGTCGCCTTCACGCTGCACAGCCAGGGCTGCAACGACCCGCGCGGGGTCTGCTATCCGCCCCACGAGCAGCCGCTGGAGGTGGATCTGCCGGAGGTCGGGGCCGGTGGCGGCGCCGAGGCGGCGCAGGCCGCCGGCGATAGCGAGGCGGCCTCCACGGGCACCGTCTCCGAGCAGAACCAGCTGGCCGACTCCCTGGCCAACCAGAGCGTCTGGCTCACCGTCCTGACCTTCTTCGGCCTGGGGCTGCTGCTCGCCTTCACCCCCTGCGTCTTCCCCATGATCCCGATCCTCTCGAGCATCATCGCGGGGCAGGGCGAGAACATCACCACCAAGCGCGCCTTCACCATGTCGGTGGTCTACGTCCTCGCCATGGCGTTGACCTACACCGCCGCCGGGGTCATCGCCGGCCTCTTTGGCGAGAATCTGCAGGCCGCCTTCCAGAATCCGTGGATCCTGGGGACCTTCGCCACTATCTTCGTGCTGCTGGCGCTGTCCATGTTCGGCTTCTACGACCTGCAGCTGCCCTCCAGCGTCCAGGGCAAGCTCTCCGAGGTGAGCAACCGCCAGGAGGGCGGGACGCTTACCGGCGTGGGCATCATGGGCTTCCTCTCGGCGCTCATCGTCGGCCCCTGCGTGGCGGCGCCGCTCATGGGGGCGCTCATCTACATCGGCCAGACCGGTGATGCCGTGCTGGGCGGCCTGGCGCTGTTCGCCCTCTCCCTGGGCATGGGCGCCCCGCTGGTCGCCATCGGCACCGGCGCTGGCAAGCTCATGCCCAAGGCCGGGCCGTGGATGGACGCCGTGAAGGGCGTCTTCGGCATCCTCCTGCTGGCGGTGGCCATCTGGATGCTGGAGCGGGTCCTCCCCGGTCAGGTCACCCTGGGCCTGTGGGCGATCCTGTTCATGGTCTCCGCCGTCTACATGGGGGCGCTGGATGCCCTGGCCGAGGGCGTCTCCGGCTGGCGCCGGTTCTGGAAGGGGCTGGGCCTGGTCCTGCTGATCTACGGCGTCTTCATGCTCGCCGGCGCCGCCACCGGCGGCAGCGACCCCCTGCGGCCGCTGCAGACGGTGAGCGTCGCCGGGGGCGGCGGTTCGGCCGAGGAGGAGCACCTGGAGTTCCGCCGCGTGGGCACCGTGGAGGAGCTCAACAGCGCCGTGGAGCAGGCGGCGGCCAATGACCGGCCGGTGATGTTCGACTTCTATGCCGACTGGTGCGTCTCCTGCAAGGAGTTCGAGAAGTACACCTTCTCGGACTCCGAGGTGCAGAGCACCCTGGCGGAGAACAACGTCCTCCTGCTCCAGGCGGACGTCACCGACAACACCGCCGAGGACAAGGCGCTGCTGCGGGAGTTCGACCTCATCGGCCCGCCGGCCATCCTCTTCTTCGATCGCGAGGGCGACGAGAAGAGCCGCCAGCGGGTGGTGGGCTTCATGGAGGCGGAGCCCTTCAACCAGCGCCTGCAGCAGGTCTACGCCCGGTAGCCCTGCCCGTCCCGGTGGCTTCGGCGACCGGGGCCCCAACGCAAAAAGGCCCGCTCATCGTGAGCGGGCCTTTTTCTGCGCGGACTAACGGACCCTCCTAGAACGGGATATCGTCGTCCATGTCGTCGAAGGCGCCGCCGCCGCCCTGGGGGGCCGGCTGGCCCTGGGGCGCGCCGCCCCCCTGCTGCTGGCCCTGGCCGCCCTGGAAGCCGCCCTGCTGCTGGCCGCCGCCGAAGTCGCCGCCGCCACCGCCGCGGCTGTCGAGCATCTGCATCTCGTTGGCGACCACCTCGGTGGTGTAGCGGTCGGAGCCGTCCTGGGCCTGCCACTTGCGGGTCTGGAGCTTGCCCTCGATGTAGACCTTGGAGCCCTTCTTCAGGTACTCCCCGGCGATCTCCCCGAGGCGGCCGAACATGGCCACCCGGTGCCACTCGGTGCGCTCCTGGTTCTCCCCGGTCTGCTTGTCGCGCCACTGCTCGGAGGTGGCCAGCCGCAGGTTGGCGACGGCGGAGCCGTTCTGGGTGTAGCGGACCTCCGGGTCGGCGCCGAGGTTGCCGATGAGGATGACCTTGTTCACGCCACGTGATGCCATTGTTCTCTCCTTCGGGTAGTTCGCCGCACGGGCGCGGGCTCCCTCCCACGCCGAATGTTCCACTATACCGACTCGGCCGGGGGTCGAAAACGGTGCCTCAGGGGGCGGCCGTGGCCGCGGCCTCCAGGCCCTCGCGGTCCAGGCGGTCCAGCTCCACCTTGAGGTAGGCGGCCTCCTCCTCGGGGACCACCTCCACCTCGACCACGCCGGCCACGGCGGCCAGGCGCGGGGTCAGGATCGCCGGGTCGGCATCGGCGGGGACGGCGACCACGTGGCTGGAGAGGTAGCGCGGCGGCGCCATGCCCCGGGCGATGAGCCACCACAGGGCGGCGGCCCCGCTGATGAGGCCGAAGACCCCCTCCGCACCGGCGACGCCGTGGGCCCAGCCGCCGGCGACGCCGCCGGTGAAGGCGCCCAGGAACTGGGCGCTGGAGTAGACCCCCATGGCGGTGCCCTTGGCACCGGCCGGGGCCGCCTTGGCGATGAGCGAGGGCAGGCTCGCCTCCAGCAGGTTGAAGGCGGTGAAGTAGACCAGCAGGGCCATCGCCACCCCGGCCAGGGTGCCCGCCTGCCCGGCCAGCCCCAGGCCGGCGGCGGCCAGCGCCACGGCGGCGATGGCGCCCAGGAAGACGCCCCGCATGCGCCGATGCTTCTCGGCGACAATAATGAAGGGGACCATGGCCACGAAGGCGACGACCATCACCGGCAGGTAGAGCCAGCCGTGGTGGACCGGCGCCAGCTCGAGCTGGTCGCGCAGGACCAGGGGCAGGGCGACGAAGGTGGCCGTCAGCCCCAGGTGAAGGAGGAAGATCCCGGCGTCGAGCCGCAGCAGCTCCGGGTCGCGCAGGACGCGGGCGAACTGCCCCGGCACCGCCTCGGCGTCGCGGTGGACGCGGTGGCCCCTCTCGGTCGGGACGCCGAAGATCACCACCCCCATGCCGGCCACGCCCAGCACGGCGGTGAGCCAGAACAGCCCCGGCACCCCCATCCAGCGGTCCAGCAGCGGCCCCAGCACCAGGGAGGCGGAGAAGGCGACGCCGATGGTGATCCCGATGATCGCCATGGCGCGCAGGCGGCTCTCCTCCCGGGTGAGGTCGGCGGCCAGCGCCAGCACGGCGGCGGCGATGGCGCCCGCCCCCTGCAGCGCCCGGCCGGCGATGACGCCGTGGATGGTCTCCGCCTCGGCGGCGACCCCGGAGCCGGCGGCGAAGAGCGCCAGGCCGAAGAGGATCACCGGCTTGCGGCCGATGTGGTCGGAGACCATGCCGAAGGGGATCTGCAGCGCCGCCTGGGTGAGGCCGTAGATCCCGATGGCCACGCCCACCAGGACCGGCGTCGTCCCCGCCAGCCCCTCGGCGTAGAGGGCGAAGACCGGGAGGATCAGGAACAGCCCCAGCATGCGCAGGGCGTAGATGGTGGCGAGGGCGCTGGTGGCGCGGCGCTCGAGCCGGTTCATGGGGCTCCCTGTACTAGAGTGGGGTCAGGACGGAATTCGGCCGCGAACGGGGAGGCGGCGACGAGTCTTTGCCTGTTCCGGCAAGAGCGACGTATATTAGCAGGTTGCCCTTTTTTCGGGAATTTGGACCATGGACACCATACGCATCCAGGGGGCGCGGACCCACAACCTCGCCAACATCGACGTGGAACTGCCCCGGGACCGGCTCATCGTCTTCACCGGCCTCTCCGGCTCCGGGAAGTCCTCCCTGGCCTTCGACACCATCTACGCCGAGGGCCAGCGCCGCTATGTGGAGTCCCTGTCGGCCTACGCCCGGCAGTTCCTCTCCATGATGGAGAAGCCGGATATCGATCAGATCGAGGGGCTATCCCCGGCGATCTCCATCGAGCAGAAGGCGACCTCCCACAATCCGCGCTCCACCGTCGGCACCGTCACCGAGATCCACGACTACCTGCGCCTGCTCTACGCCCGGGCCGGGGAGCCGCGCTGCCCCGACCACGACGAGCGGCTGGAGGCGCAGACGGTGAGCCAGATGGTGGACCAGGTCCTGAACTTCCCCGAGGGCACTCGGGTGATGCTCCTGGCGCCGGTAGTCAGTGACCGCAAGGGCGAGTACCACCAGCAGATCGAGCAGCTCCGCGCCCAGGGCTTCATCCGCGCCCGCATCGACGGCGAGGTGGTGGAGCTGGACGAGGCGCCGGCGCTGGAGAAGAACCGCAAGCACACCATCGAGGTGGTGGTGGACCGCTTCAAGGTCCGCGAGGACATCAAGCAGCGCCTGGCCGACTCCTTCGAGACCGCCCTCGCCCTGGCCGACGGCAACGCCCGGATCGCCTTCATGGACCCCGGCCACGAGGAGCTGGCCTTCTCGGCCAACTACGCCTGCCCGGTATGCGGGTACTCACTCCCGGAGCTGGAGCCGCGGCTCTTCTCCTTCAACAACCCGGCCGGCGCCTGCCCCACCTGCGACGGCCTGGGGGTGCGCCAGTTCTTCGACCCCGCCCGGGTGGTGGCCAACCCCGAGGCGAGCCTGGCCGAGGGGGCGGTGCGCGGCTGGGACCGGCGCAACGCCTGGTACTTCCAGATGCTCAAGGGGCTGGCGGACCACTACGGCTTCGACCTGGACACCCCCTTCCAGGAGCTGCGGGAGTCGGTGCGGGAGGTCATCCTCTACGGCAGCGGCGGCGAGCTCATCGAGTTCACCTTCGTCAACGACCGCGGCCACGCCAATAGCCGCACCCAGCCCTTCGAGGGCGTCATCCACAACATGGAGCGGCGCTACCGCGAGACGGAGTCCTCCACCGTCCGCGAGGAGCTGGCCAAGTACCTCAGCCAGAGCGCCTGCGACGACTGCGGCGGCACCCGGCTCAATCGCGCCGCCCGCTCGGTCTTCGTGGACGGCCTGCGCCTGCCCGACGTCGCCGCCATGCCGGTGGGCCGCGCCCACGAGTGGGCCCGGGACCTGCGCCTGGAGGGCCGGCGCGGCGAGATCGCCGCCAAGGTGGTCAAGGAGATCAGCGATCGCCTCCACTTCCTGGTGGACGTGGGCCTGGACTACCTCACCATCGACCGCGCCGCCGACACCCTCTCCGGCGGCGAGGCCCAGCGGATCCGGCTGGCCAGCCAGATCGGCGCCGGCCTGGTGGGCGTGATGTATACCCTGGACGAGCCCTCCATCGGCCTCCACCAGCGGGACAACAACCGCCTCATCAACACCCTCACCCGGCTGCGGGACCTGGGCAACACGGTCATCGTGGTGGAGCACGACGAGGACATGATCCGCACCGCCGACCACGTTCTGGACATCGGCCCCGGCGCCGGCGCCCACGGCGGCCGCATCGTCGCCCAGGGCACCCCGGAGGAGGTGGCGGCGAGCGAGGAGTCACTCACCGGCCAGTACCTGTCCGGCCGGCGGACCATCGCCGTCCCCGAGGAGCGGATCGCCCCCCACCCCGACCGCTGGCTCACCGTCCGCGGCGCCCGGGGCAACAACCTCCAGGGGGTGGACGCCAGCGTGCCGGTGGGGCTCTTCACCGCCATCACCGGCGTCTCCGGCTCCGGCAAGTCGACGCTCATCAACAACACCCTCTACCGCCACGCCGCCCTGGCCATCAACAAGGCCGGCGACGACCCCGCCCCCTGCGACGGCCTGGAGGGGCTGGAGCACTTCGACAAGGTGGTGGACATCGACCAGAGCCCCATCGGCCGCACCCCGCGCTCCAACCCGGCCACCTACACCGGGATCTTCACCCCGGTGCGGGAGCTCTTCGCCGGCACGCCGGAGGCGCGCTCCCGGGGCTACGGCCCGGGCCGCTTCTCCTTCAACGTCAAGGGCGGGCGCTGCGAGGCCTGCCAGGGCGACGGCGTCATCAAGGTGGAGATGCACTTTTTGCCGGACATCCACGTCCCCTGCGACGTCTGCGGCGGCAAGCGCTACAACCGCGAGACCCTGGAGGTCCGCTACAAGGGCAGGAACATCCACGAGGTCCTGGAGATGACCGTCGAGGAGGCGCGGGAGTTCTTCGACCCCGTCCCCTCCGTGGCGCGCAAGCTGCAGACCCTCATGGACGTGGGGCTCACCTACGTGAAGCTCGGCCAGAGCGCCACCACGCTCTCCGGCGGCGAGGCCCAGCGGGTGAAGCTGGCCCGGGAGCTCTCCAAGCGGGACACCGGCCGCACCCTCTACATCCTGGACGAGCCCACCACCGGCCTGCACTTCCACGACATCGAGCAGCTTCTGGGTGTGCTGGTACGGCTGCGCGAGCGCGGCAACACCATCGTGGTCATCGAGCACAACCTCGACGTCATCAAGACCGCCGACTGGATCCTGGACATGGGGCCGGAGGGCGGCGAGGGCGGCGGCCAGCTCATCGCCCACGGCACCCCGGAGGAGGTGGCGGCCAATCCCCTCTCCCACACCGGGCAGTACCTCGCCCCGATGCTGGAGCGTGCGCGGGAGGCGGCAAAATGAGCGGGCCGGATAGGACGGCCGTGGAGGCGAAGCTGGTCGACTGGTATCAGCGCCCGGGGATCCGGGCCAAGGGCTGGGCGCCCAACCTGTTCTGGACGCCGGGGGAAGGGACCCCCTTCGGCCGGGTGAAGGTGGAGCCCTGCGAGCTGGAGGTCCTGTTCGCCACCATCCTGGGCGAGCCCTCGGAGTGCAAGGAGCGGCTGGATGCCGAGGCCGGCGGGCGCGGGACCTTTCTGGCCGCCAACGCCCGCCGCCACGAGCTGCCGCTGCTCACCCGCCGCGAGGGCTGAGGCTCACTCCTCCTGCTCGCCCTCGCCGGAGGTGGCCTTCATCACCGGGTCGTCCTCGGCGTCCATGTTCCGCATGCGCTCCACCAGGGTGGGGAAGTCGTTGTTCGCCAGGACCTGGCTGAAGGTGGAGCGGTAGTTCTTCACCGCCGAGACCCCGGCGATGGAGACATCGAAGATCCGCCACTCCCCGTGGCGCAGGATCAGCCGGAAGCGCACATCGATGGGCTTGCCCTCGTCCGGCACCGCCTGGGCGCGGACCGACGCGAAGGGCTTGTCCGGCCCGTCCCGGCGCATCTCGTCATAGCGCAGATCCCAGGCATCGAACTCCAGCAGCGCATCCGCGTAGAAGCGGATGAGCATCCGCTGGAACTCCTTCTGGAAGGTCGCCTGCTGCTCGGCATCGAGATCCCGCCAGTAGCGGCCCAGCACCCAGCGCGACGCCACCTCGAAGTCGATGAGCGGCACCAGCTGCTCGTCCACCAGCTCCCGCAGCGCATCCTTGTCCTCGCGGAGCTGGTTCTCCTCCGCCTCCAGGCGGTTGAGGAGCTCATCCGTGGCCTCCTGCAGGGTCTCGTGCGCCGGCCGCGGCTCGGCTACGGCCGGCGAAGCCAGCCACAGAGCGGGCAGCAGCAGGCCGAGGGCAAAGAGGCGCTTGAGAGACACGGATCTTCTCCGATGAGGATGTGGACCATCCATGATAGTCCACTAATGGAGTCCTGACCACTCGGTCCGGGGATCGGGCCCCAATCTTGTGGAGGGGATTGGTCGCCCCTCCAGCGCGCGACGGCGATACTACCAGCCTCGGTAGTCTGCCACTGAGCACCAGCATCATAGCTGCGTGCGAATTTCCACCTGTGGTTCTAGTGGCACGAGGACGTCCGAGTAAGCGTGCAGGGTTTTCTCGTAAAGGTCTTTCACCCGGGGCGAATGGACCGTTACGACAAGGGAGTAGGGAATTGGCTCCGGATCTTGGTCGTTACGCCCCTCGTTACGCGTATGATAGTAGACGTCAAAACAAGGGTTGTGTAGCTTACTTCCTTGCTTTCGACGAGATGCTTTCCAACATGGTTCCCACTTGTGACCATCTTGTCGGAGCTCGTATTCTGCTCTTTTATAAAGCCGCTTAGAACTAAAGAAATCCTCGCTCCCTGCGGGTGATGTTGGCGAATTTCCCTGCGATTTATTGGAATTAGGTCGAAAAACAGCTTGCAATCCACCGCGCGTGTATGCATGGGTGAAAGCTGCGTCTATTTCCGGTGCAATCACGAGTGTAGCAGTTATTTCTACCATGCCTTCCAATCCAGTCGTAGGGATTGGTATTGGAGCCCTGAGGTATTCCTTCAAAGGGAGCATTCCTTCGTAGAGGACGGTAACTTCGTTATCAGCGCATTCGAGCAGTGTGATCGGGTCGGACTCAAATCGTCCCCATCCAACTTCTTCAGGAGGAAGTTCAGCCTGATCAGCTTTATGCACAAAGAGTGCTCTGACTCCGAGCGGACTGATCGCTCGTTCAAGTAAAGCATTCACCCCGAGGGCTGTATGTAATGCGAACGGCGCAGCAAAGCTGGTCCCCTGTGTGGCGCTTAGCCCCACCCCTGATCCGGATGCTATCGTCCCGAAAGGTCGCTCAAACGAGCCGCCGAACGACACTCCATCCGGCTTGGCGATTCCCGGCGTTCGCCCGGGACCGACGGAACTATAATCACACCGAGACCAGACATCATCATAGATGGCATCACACGCGCCTACGGCTAGGACATTGACCCCATCTGAAGGAGGTTGAATACGGTTTAGGTGCGATAACGAGTCTCTATCACCGGTATTCCCTGCTGCCACTGAGAAGAGAGTGTCTCCGCCGATTGCACGCGCATCTAGCTCAGCCGTCCAGCGATCAATTTCATCATCTTCGATCGGCACATCGGGGCCTAAGCTTAGGTTTACGAATCGATATTTTTCGGTCGCGGAGTCGAGATGCTCCAAGATGCGGTCCAAAAGCCGGTACAGGCCGATATCAGAATTGATCTGATCATCGATTACCCGAACGTGATCAATGCGCGAGTAAGGAGCCTGAAGTTTTCGGTTTGGCGTGACATGGCCAAATAGGACTGCTGATGTAACTTGCTCACCGTGAGCTAAGGCATCAGGAATAGCCGCGCCGATCCCTGGTGGTTCAATCGATTGCACCCATTTCGTGAGCGGTGAGCCATGAGGTAGTCCTCCGTCGAAAACAGCCACACGGGTTTCTTCGTCTTTTACTTCCTCCTCTGGGAGCTCTGGTATAGGAGTGAGATCGCCCCGGAGCATTGGGGGCCTGAATGTCCTGAGCGCAGGCATTGGCCTGATAGCTCGTAGGAATGCGAATTTCGAGATCTCTTCAAGCTGTTTTTTGTCAGCTTCGAGAGGGACGAATATTATACCGCCAACATAACGAACTTGGCTGACCCAAAAATCAACCTGTAATAAATTGGCATATTCGAAAAAGGCCTCAAGGACTTCAGTATGGCGTTCGCTATGGAGAACGACCTCATAGGTATGAGATGAAGCGCTCTCCGTACCCGGCTTGATCTTTTCTGAGGCTCGCGGAACGCCGAAGGATTCTAAGCTTTGCAACTGGATAGTCGCCTGCTCGCCTTCATCCCAAGGGGTCAATTCCATAGGAGCAAGGTTATCGCTCCACGCACGCAAAGCAGATCTCGTGGTCGACACGTACCAAGTGTCTGCGAGGGCGCTATCTGGGTGTGTATTTACGCCCCATTGTTCGGGCGTAACGTAGGTGGATTTTCCCCCTACCGGCTCTAAACCTACCTCTCGGCAGAGGTCGACTGGGAAGTCGCTCTTGGAAATGTAGCGAGGATGCATAGTCATAGCAGCAACGACGCGGTCGTCGGGGCATGCCGCATCGGGTAATTGGGCTGCGTATGAACCAGCTTCTTCGACTTGGTTAGCTATGCGTTGGAGGGCCGTTTCGAGGTCATAAGGGGGATTTTTGGTGCCACCGCCTCGAGAGACCTGGACTTGGTCTGTGAGCCGTTCGCCTCGCCCTAACAGAAATTTTTTCCCTTGCATAGTCACTCCCTGCCAGTTTTTGCATATTTCCGGATGGTGTCTCTGGAAAGGTCTAGAAGACTTGCTGCTGCTCTTTGGCTTATGCCAAGCATAGTGAGAGTGGTCGCGACTTTGGCTCGTTCGGACACCGGCTGACTAGTAAACAGGCATGCAACCTTCTTAGCAAGGATGGTATCCAAGGGAGTATCGCGGACGATCGACGATCGTATGGCTTCATTGAGCCAGTTCTCAACGTCGGCAAAAGACCTCCCTTCTAGCCCCACGGCGATGATACCACTCATTTCATTTGACGGCTTGAAACCTGAGAGTTTCAGCTTGCTGGACGTGAACATGACGATCTCGTCCCGGGTCGGCATAGGGAATTCGAGCACCCTGTCAAAACGGCGCCAAATAGCGCGGTCTAGCAGCTCGGGGTGGTTGGTCGCGCCCAAAAGAAGACCCGATTCTGGCCAGTTATCCAGCGACTGCAGCAGAACGTTGACAAGGCGCTTTGATTCGCCGATATCACTCTCGTCCCCACGCCGTTTGGCCACCGAGTCAAATTCGTCGATGAATAGTACATTTGTGTCGTTCGCGGCCGCTGAGAGGATTTTCTGCAGGTTGGCCCCACTGCGACCGAGGTAACTACTCATGATGGATGCTAGATCGACCGTGTAGAGCTTCCGGTTTGTATTTTTGGCGAGCCATCGAGCGGCCATTGTTTTGCCGACACCCGGTGGCCCAACAAACAAAACAGAGCGCGTGGGGTGAACGCCAGCTGCACGTAGATCGTCGATCTTGGCACGTTCCGCAATTATCTCATCCAGTTCTCCTTTGAGGTTGGGCCCCCACGTCGGTTCTGCAACCGCTGCAGAGTCTTCGAGGAGCAAAGAATCCATCTCAGGTTGAGGGCTGGTTTTCGAGTCAGGAGGAACGCGTCGATAAGGCTGCTGCCCTTCAGATTCTGGGAGGCGCTGTAGCAGACTTTTTAGCTGATCTTGGAAATCGGGGCGTTCTTTGTCCGCGGAACGAGCTGCCCGCCGAAGCAAGGTCCGTATGTCTCCCTGCCTTCCCGAAGCAGCGAGCCGAGCCAAGTGGATGAATTCTCGGTAAATGTCCATCTAGTATGCCACCGTAAGTGTCTGTTGCGTAAGCTTAGAAGGCCGATGTGGAAGAGCATGATAGTATCCCGGCCCAATGTCGTCCAAACGGCGCATTGCCCCGGAGTCATTCGTAGTCTTCCTCTGATAGGTGGTGGCTAAAGTCCGAGCGGCAGGAACCGCAGTGTGGCGATATAGAGCGTCTGACCGGTCCGCGACGAGAGCATTGACTGCTCTAGCATAGGCGCTGTTTGCCAGTTACAAGGTAAAGAGGACTTACTGGAAACCCGGGCCGTCTAATCGTGATGATGGACTGTCTTAAGCGCGTACTTACTATGGATAGGCTCCAGGCCGATAGTACCTTCCCCTGTCCCCCCCGAACGCCTGATGGCACCATGAACACCTACCCCTTGGTCACAAAGGCAGGACCCTGTAATGGAGACCGGACACGGTGAATTCCCCCTGGCGCGCGGCCGTCGGCTGCGGCGCGATGACTTCTCTCGGCGGCTGGTGCGCGAGAACCGGCTGACCAGCGATGACCTCATCTACCCCGTCTTCGTCATCGAGGGCGAGGGCAAGCGGGAGCCGGTGCCCTCCATGCCGGGGGTGGAGCGGCTGACCCTGGATGAGCTCCGGCGCGAGGCCGTCGCCGCCGCCGAGCTGGGGATCCCGGCCATGGCGCTCTTCCCGGTGACGCCGCCGGAGCGCAAGAGCGCCGATGCCGCCGAGGCGTACAACCCCGAGGGGCTGGCCCAGCGGGCGGTGGCCGCCATCAAGGCGGAGGTGCCGGCCATGGGGGTCATCACCGACGTGGCCCTGGACCCCTTCACCAGCCACGGCCAGGACGGCCTGGTGGACGAGAACGGCTACGTGGTCAACGACGAGACGGTGGAGGTCCTGATCCGCCAGGCCCTCTCCCACGCCGAGGCCGGGGCCGACGTGGTCGCCCCCTCGGACATGATGGACGGCCGCGTGGGCGCCATCCGCGAGGAGCTGGAGGATGCCGGCTACGTGAATACCCGGATCCTCGCCTACGCCGCCAAGTACGCCTCCGCCTTCTACGGCCCCTTCCGGGATGCGGTGGGTTCGTCGGCCAACCTGGGCGGGGGCGACAAGCGCACCTACCAGATGGACCCGGCCAACGGCGACGAGGCCCTGCGCGAGGTCGCCATGGACCTCCAGGAGGGGGCGGACATGGTGATGATCAAGCCGGGGCTGCCCTACCTGGACGTGGTCCGGCGGGTGAAGGAGCAGTTCGGGGCGCCCACCTTCGTCTACCAGGTCAGCGGCGAGTACGCCATGTTCAAGGCGGCCGGCGCCAACGGGTGGCTGGACGAGCGGGCGGTGGTGCTGGAGGCGCTCACCGGCTGCAAGCGCGCCGGCGCGGACGGGATCCTCACCTACCACGCCATGGATGTGGCGCGGTGGCTTTCGGAAGAGCGCTGACCCTCAGCCGGCCTGGGACTGGAGGTAGTTCTCCTTGCCCAGCTTCTTGATGAGGTCCAGCTGGGTCTCCAGCCAGTCGATGTGCTCCTCCTCGCTCTCCAGGATGGAGGTGAGGATGTCGCGGCTGACGTAGTCCTCCACGGACTCGCAGTGGGCGATGGCCGCGCGCAGGTCGGGGACCGCCTTCTCCTCCAGGCGGAGGTCGCAGCGCAGCATCTCCTCGGTCTCCTCGCCGATCATGAGCTTGCCCAGGTCCTGCAGATTGGGCACGCCCTCCAGGAAGAGGATCCGCTCGATGAGCTGGTCGGCGTGCTTCATCTCGTCGATGGACTCGCCGTATTCCTTCTCGTTGAGCGCCTCCAGCCCCCAGTTGCGGTACATCCGCGCGTGGAGGAAGTACTGGTTGATGGCGGTGAGCTCGTTGGTGAGGATGCGGTTGAGGTGCTCGAGGACCTTGCTGTCGCCCTTCATGCGGGGATCTCCTGACTGCCTTTGCGCCGGGTTGGCGCGGGAACGGGATTCAGGCTAGACGGCCAGGGGGAGGGTTGCAACCGCGTGCTTCTCGGCCACCGCCTCGCGCACGATGCCCTTGGCGCACTGGCCGCAGCGGCCGCACTGCTTGGCCACCCCGAGGTTCTCGCGAACCTCCTTCCAGGTGTCGGCGCCACGCTCCACTTCGGCGTGGATCTGCTTGTCGGTAACTCCCTGGCAGAGGCAGACGTACATCGGGGTGCCCTCACGAATGACAACGATTTGCATTTAGTATTGCCGCGCCCCGCCCCCGTGTCAAGCACCCCTGCTGGCCCGAACGAGGACCCGATTGGCCCCGCCGCCCGGCGGTGGCAGACTGGCCCCATCCGCCCGCCCCGCGGGCCCCAGGCAACGACCGGATGAGACCATGAGCCAGGACCCCTTCGACTTCCGCCCCGACCCGGATCGCTACGCCGTGATGGGGGATCCCATCGACCACAGCCTCTCCCCCCGGATCCATACCCTCTTCGCCGAGCAGACCGGCCAGGCCCTGACCTACGAGGCCATCCAGGTGGACCAGGGTGGCCTCGCCCAGGCCCTGGGCAACTTCGGCGCCTCCGGCGGGCGCGGGGCCAACATCACCGTCCCCCTGAAGGAGCGCGCCTACGCCCTGGCCGACGAGCTGAGCGACCGGGCCCGCCTCGCCGGGGCGGTGAATACCCTGACGCTGGCCGACGGCCGCCTCATCGCCGACAACACCGACGGCGCCGGCCTGGTCGCCGACCTCACAGAGAACCTGGGCTGGCCCCTGGCGGGGGCCTCCATCCTGCTGGTGGGGGCCGGCGGGGCGGCCCGCGGGGTCATCGCCCCGCTGCTGGAGGCGGGGCCGGCGCGGCTGCTGGTGGTCAATCGCACCCCGGACCGGGCGCGGGAGCTGGCGGACCACTTCCGCCACCTGGGGCTGGTGGAGGGCGGCGGGCTGGCCGCCGCCCAGGGGCCCTTCGACATCATCATCAACGCCACCGCCGCCAGCCTGGCCGCGGAGGTGCCGGACCTGCCCGCCGAGGCCATCGGCGAGCAGACCCGGGTCTACGACATGATGTACGGGGCGGAGCCCACCGCCTTCCTGGGCTGGGCGGCCGCCCGGGGGGCGGCGGAGCTGGCCGACGGGCTGGGCATGCTGGTGGGCCAGGCGGCGGAGTCCTTCCGGATCTGGCGCGGGGTGCGCCCGGACGCCGCCGCCGTGCTGGCGACCCTGCGCCAGGAGCTGATCAGCGGAGGGTAACCAGCTCCTCGGCGCTGGTGGGGTGCAGCGCCACGGTGTCGTCGAAGTCGCGCTTGGTGGCGCCCATGCGGATGGCCACCGCGAAGCCCTGAAGCATCTCGTCCACCCCCATGCCCATCATGTGGCAGCCGACGATGCGCTCGTTATTGCCCACGCAGACCAGCTTCATGGCGGTCTTCTCGTTGCGGTCGGTGAAGCTGTGGTAGAGGGCGGTGAAGCGGGTCTGGTAGATCCGCACGGCGTCGCCGTGGATCTCCCGCGCCTGCCCCTCGGTGAGCCCCACGGTGCCCGCCGGCGGATGGCTGAAGACCACCGTCGGGATGTTCTGGTAGTCCAGGTGGCGGTCGGGCTGGTTGCCGAAGAGGCGGTCGCCCAGGCGGCGGCCGGCGGCGATGGCCACCGGGGTCAGCGGCGGCCGGCCGGTTACGTCCCCCACCGCGTAGATCCCGGGGACGCCGGTCTCCTGGTAGTCGTCGGTGCGCAGGAAGCCGGCGGGATCGGGCTTCAGGCCGGCCTTCTCCGGCTCCAGCTCGGCGGTGCGCGGCCGGCGGCCGGTGGCCCAGATCACCTTGTCCAGGCCGTGGAAGCACATGCCGTCGGCGCAATCCAGGCGCAGGCGGCCCTCGTCATCCTGCGCCAGCCCCTGCACCGGCGCCTGGGGGACGACGGTGATCCCGGCATCGGCCATCGCCTCCATGAGCCCCTCGCGGATGAGGGAGTCGAAGGTGGGCAGCAGCCGGTCCTTGCGCAGGATCAGGCGGACGTGACAGCCCAGGGCATTCAGGACGCCGGCCAGCTCCACGCCGATGTAGCCGCCGCCGACCACGGCGACGTTGTGGGGCAGGCTCTCCAGCTCGAAGAAGCCGTCGGAGGTGATGCCGAGCTCCGCGCCGGGGACGTCGGGGACCATGGGCTCGCCGCCGGGGCAGACGGCGATGTGGTCGGCGGTGTAGTGGGTGCCGCCGACGTCCACCGTCTTGGCGTCCACGAAGCGGGCGTGGCCCTGGAGGTGGTCGATGTGGTTGTCGGCCATCCAGTTGCCGTAGAAGCCGGTGATCCCCTCGATGAGCTTCTCCCGGGCGGCCTTCAGGGTCGCCCAGTCGAAGCGCCAGCCGTCCAGGGTGAAGCCGTAGCCGGCGGCGTCGTGGAGGGTCTCCGCCACGCCGGCGGCGTACCACATGACCTTCTTGGGGACGCAGCCGACGTTGACGCAGGTCCCCCCCAGGGCGCCCTCCTCGACGATGGCGACCCGGGCGCCGTGGGCGGCGGCGCGTTCGGCCACGGAGAGCCCGCCGCTGCCGGCGCCGATGGCGATGAGGTCGTAGTGGTCGGCCATGTTCCCTTCCCCTTGCGCGAGTGGAACCGGCATTCTAGCAACGGCAGGTCATCCCGTGCAGGTGACCGGCCGGGCCACGCCCCGCGTTTCCCGGGCCGAGCAACCCACGCAACCCGAGCCATCGAGGATCGAACATGTTCCGCCGCTGGTGGCGCCGCCGACGCAAACGCGAGGCGGATGCCAATCTGACCATTACCGGGGAGTGCAACCAGTGCGGGGCCTGCTGCGCGCAGGTGCTGCTGATCAGCGGCGGGCGGCCGGTGAAGAGTCGTCGCGCCTTCCGGCGGCTGGTGCGCCGGGATCCCGCTTACGCCATGTTCCGCCCGGTGGATCGCAACGGGCGCGGGGAGCTGCGCTTTACCTGCGACAACCTGGGGGGAGATGGCCGCTGCACCATCCACGACCGGCGGCCGCAGCTGTGCCGCGACTATCCGTCGGTGGCCATGGTGCGCGCCGGCGGGGAATTGCCGGCGGAGTGCAGCTACCAGGTGGTGCCGCTACAGGATTTCCGGACCCTGCTGGAGGCGGCCCGCCCGAGGGATTAGCCCTTGCCGAGGCCGTCCAGGGTCTGGGTGATGGCGGCGAAGATCTCGTCCACCTCGCCCACGCCATTGACGGTGTGGAGCAGGCCCTTGCCGCGGTAGTAGTCCACCAGCGGGGCGGTCTCCTGCTCGTAGACCTCCAGGCGGTTGCGGACGGTCTCCTCGTTGTCGTCGCCGCGCTGGGTGAGCTCGCCACCGCAGTAGTCGCAGACGCCCTCTTCCTTGGGCGGATGGGTGTAGACGTTGAAGACCGCGCCGCAGCCCGCGCAGGTGCGGCGGCCGAGGATCCGCTTCATGAGCAGGTCCATGTCCACATCGATCTGCACGGCGGCGTCCAGCGGCTGGCCCATCTTCTCCAGCATGGGGTCCAGCGCCTCGGCCTGGGCCGGGTTGCGCGGGAAGCCGTCGAGGATGAAGCCGTTGGCCGCGTCGTCCTCCTGCAGCCGCTCCTGGATCATGCCGAGGACGATGTCATCGGAGACCAGCTCGCCGGCATCCATGGCCGCCTTGGCCTTCTGGCCCAGCGTGGTGCCGGCGGAGACGGCCGCGCGCAGCAGGTCGCCGGTGGAGACCTGGGGGATGCCGTAGTGGTCCATCAGCATCTTGGCCTGGGTCCCCTTGCCGGAACCGGGTGCACCGAGGAGGACGATACGCATGGCTTCTCTCACTCTGTCGCGGATGGAGGCCGCCGGTCGCGGCGGGGGCGGAGAAGGTAAAACCCTGGTGGTGTGGCGTCAATCCGGCCAGGTCTGTTCACCGGCATTGGCATCCCCGCCCGGGCGGGTTCCATACTCGGGGGGAGCGCCGCCGTGGCGCGGCCCGCGAATCCCCGGCAATCCACAGGAGGCAACCATGCCCTTCGCACCCAGCGACATGACCCTGACCAGCCCCGCCTTCGGCAACGGCGATGTCATCCCCACCCGCCACAGCGGCGAGGGCGAGGACCGCTCCCCGGCGCTCAAGTGGTCGGACGCCCCGGCGGGGACGGCCGGTTTCGCCGTGGTCTGCCACGACCCGGATGCCCCGCTGGTCTCCCCCGCCGGGACCTACGGCTTCGTCCACTGGGCGCTCTACAACCTGCCTGCCGACGTCACCTCTCTGGAGGAGGCGACCACCCTCGGGACCGCCGGCATCAACGACATGGGCAACATCGGCTACAACGGCCCCATGCCGCCGGCCGGCCACGGGCTGCACCGCTACTACTTCTGGGTCATCGCCCTGGACCGGGTCACCGACCTGCCCGAGGGGCTGACCCTGTGGCAGCTGCTGGAGAAGCTGGAGCCCCACATCCTCGGCATGAACCGGCTGGTGGGGAGCTATCAGCGGTAGAGGGTCACCGACTGGCGCCGGCCCTCCACGCCGCGGTTGGCGCAGAACTCCACGGTATGGCCGTCGGCGTACTTCACGGTGACGTTGAAGCCGGCGCCGGGCTGGTGGTTGAGCACCGCGTGGCGGGTGGTCTGCGCCGGGATCTGGAGGAGCTGGATCCGCTCCTGGGTGTTGGCGTTGCCGTGGTCGATGGTCAGCGACTGGATGGCGTGGTCGGTGGCGTTCTCGAAGTCCACCGAGAGCACGCCCTCCGGCGGCCCGGCGAAGGACCAGGCACCCAGCAGGAGGCCGGCAAGCAGCGCGAGGCCGACCATGAGGCCGTCGCGACGGGGGTAGACGATCATTGCGGTACCTCCCTGGGTTCTAGCGTACCGAGAAGCGTGCCTCCAGCGCCGGGATGTCGACCCCGGTGTTGCGCAGGGTGAGCCGGTCGTTGAGGGCGGTGCCCGACGGCAGCGGCAGGACGGTCTCGTAGGCGAGATCGGGCAGGAAGACCCGGCCCTTGCGCTCGCCGGTCTCCACCACGATGCCCTCGCCCTCCCACTGGCCCTGCTGCTTGAGCCAGACCAGCTTCCAGTGCTGGTTGGAGAGGCGTTCGCTGCGGCGCAGCCCGCCCATGACGGCGTCCACCGCCGCCACCCGCTCCAGTAGCGCCTCCTGATCCAGGGTCTCGACCCCGGCCAGGTGGGCGCGCAGCTGCTGGTGGGCCACCAGGTCGAGGTAGCGGCGCATGGGGCTGGTGACCTGGGTATAGGCGGCCAGGCCGACGCCGGCGTGGTGGTCCGGGGCCGAGCGCAGCCGGGCCGGGCGCATCTGGCGGCGGAAGGCGAACTGGCTGGCCAGGTCCTCGCCCTCGGGCCGCTCCTCCGGCGGCGGCTGGGTGGAGTAGGGGAAGGCGATCCCCTCGTTGCCGGCGAAGCGGGCCGCCGCCTCGCCGGTGGCCAGCATGGCCTCGGTAACGATCTGCCGGCTGACGTGGTCCGGCAGCGGGCGCAGCTCCACCCGACCGTCGCGCACCTTTACGCTCACCTCGGGGATGCGGATGATGGCCGCCCCCTCGGCGATGCGCCGGGCGCGGAAGGCGTCGGTCACCCGGCGGATGGAGGCCAGCGGCTCCTCGTCCAGGTGGTTCTCCGCCTCGGCGTAGGTCAGCCGCGTGACCCGGACCCGGCTGGGGGTGACCGTCACGTCCTCCAGGGTGCCGTCGGCGGCGATCTTTACCCCGAAGGAGAGGGCCGGGGACTCGCTGGCGAGCCCCAGCCCCAGGTGGTCGATGGCCGCCTCGGGGAGCATGGGCCGGACGCCCTCGGGGAGGTAGAGGGTGGCCCCCCGCTCCCGGGCGGCCAGGTCCAGCTCGCTGGCCGGCGGCGCCATGGCGGCGGCGTCGGCGATGTGGACCCAGAGCCACTCGCCGTCGAAGCTGATGGCGTCGTCGGGGTCGCGGTTGCCCTCGTCGTCGATGGCCAGCGCCGTGAGATGGGTGAGGTCCCGCCGCTCGCTCTCCCCGGGCGGGGCCACGCCTACGGCCGGCTCGCCCTCGGGGGCGGAGAGCCGGCTGGGATGGGGATTGTGTTCGGGCTGCCAGTAGCCGATGCGCAGCAGCAGCCGGTGGGCCGGCTCCGGCTCCTCGGCCAGGTCCAGTTCGCGCAGCAGGGGGCTGTGGGCGGCGGTGCCCAGGGCCACCCGCTCGATCTCCGCCAGCGCCCCGGCATCCTCGGGGGCGTACTCGCCCTTCTTCAGCCGTTCCAGCAGGGCCTCGCGGGCGGCGGCGGCCTCGGCCTTCTCCTGCCGTTTCTGGCGCTCCGCCGCCACCGTCTCGCCATCAATGGCAGTCACCGCCTCGGGAGTGCCGGTGAAGAGCAGGCCATCGGCCACCGCCTCCCAGGCCGCCCAGGCGGTGGCCGGGGTGTGGTCGCCGAAGGCGAGGTCGGCCACGTCGGCCAGGGTGGCGGTCTCTCCCTCCAGGACCTCGCGCGCGCCTTCCAGATCCCCCTCCGGCGTGGCGAGCTTCGTGAGGTCGCCGGCCGGGCCGGGGTGGAGGAGCTGGATATCCTTGGGGCGGACGCGCTTGGTCTCGCCGTCGGGCAGGCGCAGGAGGATCTTCTCGCCGGGCTCGGCCACGGCGGCGGGGCGGCCCTTGTAGAGGACCAGGGCATCAGCGGGGAAATCGGACATGGGCCCAGTGTATCAGATGGCGCCGCCGGCACCGGGCCCTGCGGTGGAGCGCGCGGTCGGCGCGATTTGCGAGATCCGCGGATGCCTGCCATGTTTGACGGGAGCACGGCGCGAGCGGATGCCGAATGCGGCATTCACGCGCCGAGTACCCGGGATTTACGGGCCCCGGAGAACCGCCACTGGTGGCGCACCGCCCTCCGGCCGTATGTCGGCACGGTCCCTGCAAGAAGGTCCGGCGCAACCCCATCGTCACGGCTCGCCCTCGGGTGGGCGAATCGCAGGAGGTCCCAATGGAGCTCGATCCGCTTCTGCTGTCGCGAATCCAGTTCGCCTTCGTGGTCTCATTCCACGCCATCTTCCCGGTCTTCACCATCGGACTGGCCGCCTACATCGCCTATCTGGAGGGGCGGCTCTACCGGACCGGGAATCCCATCTACGAGCAGATCTCCCTGTTCTGGACCAAGATCTTCGCCGTGGTCTTCGGCATGGGGGTCGTCTCCGGACTGGTGATGTCCTTCCAGTTCGGCACCAACTGGAGCAACTTCTCCTACGCCACGGCCAACTTCCTCGGCCCGGTGCTCTCCTACGAGGTGATCACCGCCTTCTTCCTGGAGGCGGCCTTCCTCGGGGTGCTGCTCTTCGGCCGGGGCAAGGTGCCCCAGGGGGCGCACCTGTTCTCGGCGCTCATGGTCTCCCTGGGGACCTTCCTGTCGTCCTTCTGGATCCTGGTGGCCAACTCCTGGATGCAGACGCCGGCGGGCTTCGAGATGCAGGACGGCGTCTTCCACATCACCGACTGGGCCGCCGCCATCTTCAACCCCTCCTTCGTGCCGCGGTTCTTCCACATGGCCCTGGCCTCGCTGCTCACGGCCGGCTTCGTGGTCGCCGGGGTGAGTGCCTGGTATCTGGTCCGCGGCCGGGCCCGGGAGATGAACCGCAAGGCGCTCTCCATGGCCCTGTGGATGCTGCTCTTCGCCGCGCCGGCGCAGCTGCTCATGGGCGACTACCACGGCCTGAACACCTTCCATCACCAGCCCACCAAGGTGGCGGCGATGGAGGGCCACTGGGAGACCAAGCAGGGGGCGCCGCTGCTGCTCTTCGCCATCCCGGACAGCGAGAACGAGACCAACCACTTCGAGGTGGGGATCCCGCACCTGGCGAGCCTCATCCTCACCCACGAGTGGAACGGCACCGTCCACGGCGTCACCGAGGCGCCAAAGGGCGAGCGGCCGCCGGTGGGGATCACCTTCTGGGCCTTCCGCATCATGGTGGGCCTGGGGACACTGATGATCCTCTTCGCCCTCTGGGGGCTGTGGACCCGGATGCGCGGCAAGCTCGACCGCGACCGGACCTTCCTCCGCGGCCTCTCCTGGTTCATCCCGGCGCCCTTCATCGCCGTGGTGGCCGGCTGGTTTACCACCGAGACCGGGCGCGCACCGTGGCTGGTCTACGGCGAGATGACCCAGGCCCAGGCGGTGACGCCCTCGCTCACCGGCGGTATGGCCCTGGCCACCCTCATCGGCTACATCGCGGTCTACGCCGCGGTCTTCACCGCCGGAGTCTATTACCTCACGCGCATTGTTCGCTCCGGGCCCGACTCCGAGGAACACGTGGAGGAGCCGCAGAACGCGAAGCGGCCGCTGTCCGCCAGTGACACGCCCTTCGACAACGACGCCCTCGGGGCGAAGAACTAGGAGGTAACCGTCGATGTTCGATCTCACCGTACTCTGGGCGGTCATCGTCGCCTTCGGGATCTTCATGTACGTCCTGCTGGACGGCTTCGACCTGGGGGTGGGGATCCTCTACCCCTTCGCCCCCGGCGAGACGGCCCGGGACTACATGATGAACTCCGTCGCCCCGGTCTGGGATGGCAACGAGACCTGGCTGGTGCTGGGGGGAACGGGCCTGCTGGGCGCCTTCCCGCTGGTCTACTCGGTCTACCTGCCGGCGCTCTATATCGGGGTCTTCCTGATGCTCGCCGGGCTCATCTTCCGCGGCGTGGCCTTCGAGTTCCGTGCCAAGGCGGGGCGCTCCAAGGTCCTGTGGAATCGCGCCTTCTTCCTGGGTTCGGCGGTGGCCGCCTTCGCCCAGGGCGCAGTGGTGGGCTCCTACATCCAGGGCTTCGAGACCGAGGGGCTGACCTACGCCGGCGGCGCGCTGGACTGGCTGACCCCCTTCACCGTCCTCACCGGCGTCGGCCTGGTGCTGGGCTACGCCCTGCTGGGTGCCACCTGGCTCATCCTCAAGACCGAGGGCGAGACCCAGGCCTGGGCCTACCGTCTGGCGCCGCGGCTGCTGGCCGGGGTGGTGGCGGTCTTCGTCGCCGTGAGCCTGGTGACGCCGATGATCGATCCGCGCGCCTTCGAGCGCTGGTTCGAGATCTCCTGGCTGTGGCTGCTGCCGCTGGGGGCCGCGCTGGCCACCCTCAAGCTCTGGCAGTCCCTGCGCCGGGGCTACGAGGGCCAGCCCTTCCTGGCGACCATGGCGATCTTCGTCTTCACCTACGCCGGCCTGCTCATGAGCAAGTGGCCCTACGTGGTGCCGCCGGACCACACCATCTGGGACGCGGCCTCCTCGCCCAACGCCCAGCTCTTCCTGATCCTCGGGGTGCTCTTCGTCATCCCGGTGATCATCGCCTACTCCGCGTGGACCTACTGGGTCTTCCGCGGCAAGGTGAGCCTGGAAGAGGGCTACCACTAGGAGCCGCCCATGGCCGAGCCGGAATCTGCCCCGGCATCCTCGCCGGCGCCCACGCCCCGCCAGTGGCTGGACCGCCGGGAGGCCCCCGGCCGCCGCTGGCTGAGGCTGGCGGCGGCCGTCGGTCTCCTGGGCGGGGTGGCCACCCTGGTCCAGGCGGGCCTGCTGGCCCGGGCCATCACCGGGCTGGTGGTGGACGGCGAGGGGCTGACCGAACTCGCCCCCTGGCTGTTCGCTCTGGTCGGGGCGGTCGCGCTCCGGACCGCCGCCGGCTGGGGCCGGGATGCCGCCGGCCTGGCCGGGGCCCACCGCATCATCGGCACGGTCCGGGAGGAGCTCTTCGACCACCTGGCCCGGCTGGGGCCGGTGCGGCTGGCGGAGTACCCGGCCGGGTCCCTGGCCGGGAGCTACGTGGAGCAGGTGCAGGCCCTGGAGGGGTACTACGCCCGCTTCCGGCCCCAGATGGTGCTGGCGATGGGGATCCCGCTGCTCCTGCTGGTGGCGGTGGCCGTGCAGGACTGGCTGGCGGCGCTGCTGCTGGCCCTCTCCGCCCCCCTCATCCCGGTCTTCATGGCCATCGTCGGCATGGGGGCGGAGGAGGTCAGCCGCCGTCAGCAGGCGGCCCTCGCCCGGGCCGGCGGCCACTTCCTGGATCGGCTCCGGGGGCTGACCACCCTGCGGCTCTTCAACCGGGCCGAGGCCACCACCGACGAGGTCCGGGCGGTGGCGGAGGACTACCGCGCCCGCACCATGAAGACCCTGCGGGTGGCCTTCCTCTCCTCGGCGGTACTGGAGTTCTTCGCCGCCGTGGCCATCGCGCTGGTGGCCATCTACATCGGCTTCGGTCTGCTGGGCTACATCGAGTACGGCCCGGCGCCGGGGCTCGATCTCTTCACCGGCCTCTTCATCCTCCTGCTGGCGCCGGAGTTCTTCCAGCCCCTGCGGGACCTGGCCAGCCACTACCACGACCGGGCCGACGGCCTGGGGGCGGCGGCGGAGCTCATCCCCCTGCTGGAGACCCCGGCGCCCGCCCCTTCGCCAGCCCGCCGGCGGTCCTCGATGCCCGCCCTGGGAGTGGAACTGCAGCGGGTCCGGGTGACCTATCCCGACGGCCGGGCCGGGCTGGAGGGGGCCGATCTTACCGTGGCCCCCGGCGACCGGGTGGTTCTCACCGGCCCCTCCGGCGGCGGCAAGTCGACCCTGCTGGCGCTGCTGGCCGGCTTCCTGGAGGCCGACGGCGGCCGGGTCCGCATCGGTGACGGCGAGCCGGAGCCGGTGAGCCAGGTGGCCTGGATGGGGCAGCGGACCCACCTCTTCGCCGACTCCATCCGGGAGAACATCCGGATGGGCCGGGCCGAGGCCGGGGACGACGAGGTCGAGGCCGCCGCCGAGCAGGCCGGGGTGGCCGAGTTCGCCCGGCTGCTGCCCGAGGGGCTGGATACGCCCGTGGGCGAGGGCGGCGTCGGCCTCTCCGGCGGCCAGGCGCAGCGCGTCGCCCTGGCCCGGACCCTGCTCAAGGGGGCGCCCGTGCTGCTGCTGGACGAGCCCACCGCCGGCCTCGACCCCGAGGGCGAGGAGGCGCTGATCACCCACCTGGAGCGGGCGCTGGCCGGCGGTCCCACGGTCATCCTGGCCACCCACCATCCCCGGCTCATGGCCCTGGGGCGCCAGTACCGCGTGGCCAATGGCCAGGTGGAGGAGGCCGGCCATGCGTGAGGTCCTCCCCTGGGTCCGGCTGCTGGTGGGGCGCTATCCGCTCTCGCTACTGGGCGGGACGTTGCTCCTGCTGGCCACCGCCGTCTCGGCCACCGGGCTTCTGGCCACCTCCGGCTGGTTCCTGACCGCCACCGGGCTGGCGGGGATCGCGGCGGCGGCCGGGGCGGTGATCACCCTGGACGTCTATGTCCCCTCCGGCTTCATCCGGCTCTTCGCCCTGACCCGGGTGATCAGCCGCTACGTGGAACGGCTGGCCAACCACGCCGTGGTCCTGCGGCTTCTGGCCGATCTGCGGGCCTGGTTCTTCGCCCGGGTGGCGCCGCTGGAGCCGCGGGTGCTGGCGCGCTTCCGTTCCGCCGACCTGCTCAACCGCATCACCGCCGATATCGAGGCCCTGGACAATCTCTACCTCCGGGTCCTGGGGCCCACGGTGGCAGCGCTGCTGGGGTTCACCATCGCCGCAGTGGCCGGCACCTGGTACGCCCCCGGCGTGGTCTGGCCGGTGGTGGCGTGGATGGCGGCGGCCGGCCTGCTGTTACCGGCCCTGGCCGCCGCCCGCGGCCGGCGCCCCGGAGCCGCCCTGGCCGAGGCGCAGACCCGCCTGCGAACCCGGGCCCTGGATGCCTTTGCCGGGCTGGCGGAGCTGCGGATCTTCGGTCGCACGGAGGCGACCCGGGCGGCCCTGGCCGATACGGAGGCCGACTATCGCCGCTGGCGCCACCGGCTGGCGTTGTCGGAGGCGCTGGGGGCGGCGGCGGCGACCCTCACCGGTCAGCTGGCGGTGGTGGGGGCTGTCGCCCTGGCCGTCGGGGTCTTCCTGGCCGGCGACCTCGATGGCCCCGGCGTGGGGCTGGTGGTTCTGGGGACCCTGGGGCTGGCGGAGCTGCTTACCCCCCTGCCCGGGGCCTGGTTCCAGCTGGGCCGCACCCGGGCGGCCATCCGCCGCCTGGACGAGGTGGCCCGGGCGCCGACCCCGAAGGAGCCGGCGGAGCCGGCTACCCCACCGGAGTCCGGCCCCCTGGAGCTGCGCGGGGTGCGCTTCGCCTGGTCGCCGACGGCGCCGACCATCCTCGACGATGTCGACCTCCACCTCCCCGCCGGCACCAGTGCGACCCTGGAGGGGCCGTCGGGGAGCGGCAAGTCCAGCGTGGCCCACCTCTTCACCGGCCTGGCCCGGCCGGACTCGGGGCAGATCCGCCTGGGCGGGGTGCCGCTGGCGTGGCTGCGCGCCGGCGATCTCCACGCCCGGCTGGGCCTGCTGACCCAGCGCACCGAACTCTTCGCCGATACCGTGGCCGGCAATCTCCGGATCGCCCGCCCGGAGGCGGACGAGGCGGCGCTGTGGCAGGCGCTGGCCATCGCCGCGCTGGCCGACGAGGTGCGGGAGCTCCCCCTGGGGCTGGATACCTGGGTGGGCGAGGGCGGCGTGCGCCTCTCCGGCGGCCAGGCCCGTCGCCTGGCCCTGGCGCGGGTCGTCCTCTACGACCCCGCCTGGGTGATCCTGGACGAGCCCACCGCCGGCCTGGACGCCGACACCGCCGCCACCCTGGCCGCCGGCCTCGGCCCCTGGCTGGCGGGCCGGACGGCGCTCATCCTCACCCACGAGCCGGAGCAGGTCCCGGCCGTGGATGCCCGCTATCGCCTCACCTACGGCCGCATCGAATCTGCCTGAAGAACACCGCACCCCTCCCTTCCCTTGTGCCGCTGCCTGGTCTATAGGAGGGGGAAGGGTGCGTGGTGTGCCGGCCGCCACGACCCCGAAGTCGATGCCGGCTCTCAAAGGAGGTAGAGGCATGGTTCGTCGCGACCGCAGCTTCGCAGCCCTGAACACGATCGGCCTGCCACCGGAGGTCTCCTTCCGCCGTCCGGAGCGCCCGGTGATGCAACCGGTCACCCTGGAGGACGGGGCCACCAAGATAATGACCGACCTCGACCGGGTGGCCGCGCTGACCACCTACCCCGACGCCTCGCTCCACGAGGCCGAGCAGCGGATGATCAGCGGCGGGGTCCGGCTCCTGCTGGTCACGGACGCCGAGGAACAGGTGGTAGGGGTCATCACCGCCACCGATATCCTCGGCGAGAAGCCGGTGACCTTCCTGCAGCGCTACGGCGGCAAGCGGGAGGAGCTGCGCGTGGCCGATGTCATGACGCCCCACGCCGACCTCCAGGCCCTGCGCCTCCACGACGTGGAGCACGGCCGGGTGGGGGATGTCGTCGCCACCCTCCGCCAGGCCGGCCGCCAGCACGCCCTGGTGGTAGATGATTCCCAGGGGGCGCCGCGCATCCGCGGGATCATCTCCTCCACCCAGATCGCCCGGCAGCTGGGCCATCCGGTGGAGGGGGACGGTCGGGCTCATAGCTTCGCGGAGCTGGAGGCGGCCCTGGTGGCGGCACCGGCCTGAGGGGGCCGACCGGCGCGGGGATCAGCCGGCGAAAAGGGCGAAGAGCACCGCGCCTAGCACCAGCCGGTAGATCACGAAGGGCAGCATGCCGATGCGCTGGATGACGGCGAGGAAGGCGGTGATGCAGAGGTAGGCACTAGCCGCTGACATCGCCGTGCCCACGGCAATGACCGACCAGTCCACCGGGCGGGCGGCAGTCACCAGATCCACCCCCTTGAGTCCCCCGGCGAGGATGATCACCGGGATGGCCAGGAGGAAGGAGAAGCGCGCCGCCGCCTCCCGGGAGAGGCCGACCAGGAGGCCGGCCGTCATGGTGATCCCGGAACGCGAGGTCCCCGGGATGAGGGCGATGGCCTGGGCCAGGCCGACGATGAGTACATCCCGCCAGCGCAGGGTGTGCTCGTCCCGTTTCCCGCGGACCCGGCTATCGGCCCACCACAGCGCCAGGCCGAAGACCACCGTGGTGGTGGCGATGACCAGCGGTCCGCGCAGCTCCCCCTCGATGAAGCCCTTGAAGATCAGCCCGGCCAGGCCCACCGGGACCGTCCCCCACAGCACCGCCCAGGCCAGCCGGCTCTCCCCCACCGTGCGGCGCTGGACCACCGAGGCGAGCCAGTCCCGGCTCATGGCCGCCAGCTCCCGCCGGAAGTAGGCAACCACGGCGGCCAGGGAGCCGACGTGCACCGCCACATCGAAGGCCAGCCCCTGATCCTCCCATTCCGCCACCACCGGCAGCAGGATGAGGTGGGCGGAGCTGGAGATGGGGAGGAATTCGGTGATGCCCTGTAGCAGGGCGAGCAGGGTGGCCTGGATCCAGTCCATGGGGTCCTCCGACGTGGGTGGGCGCTAGGGGGGGGCTCAGAGCCGCCCGCGCATGTCGCGCAGGGCGAGGCCGAGGGGAGGCGGCAGTTCGCCCCGGTCCAGCAACAGCACCTTGAAGAGTTCGCCCATCTCCTCCGGCATGGTGAGGGTCCGCATGGCCTGCGCTGCCTCCAGCTGGGCGCGCTGGTCCACCGGATTGACCTCCTCCGCCGCCTCGGCCAGCCCCAGGCTCATGAGGTAGTGGGCCTGGGTGGCGAAGCCGGCCACCTGCAGGCCGGCGCCGTGGGCAGCCTCGGCCACGGCCGTGAAGTCCACGTGGGCGGTGAGGTCGGAAAGGCCCGGGTAGAGATAGGGGTCGGCGTGGGCGTGGTGGCGGTAGTGGCCCATGAGGGTCCCGGTGGCGCGCTGGGGGTGGTAGAACTCGTGGCGCGGGAAGCCGTAGTCCACCAGCACCACCCGGCCGGCCTCCAGCCGTTGGGCCAGGGTGGTGACCCAGTCCACCGCGGCCAGGCCGATCTCCGATTCGTAGCCCACCGGGAGCCCGCCCGCGGCCTCCCGTGCCTGCTCGATGGCCGCCGCCAGCCGCGCGCCGGGGGCGCCGATCTCCACCGTCGCCAGCCCCTCCTCGGTGTCGGCCACGCCCAGCTCCACGGGGCCCTGCTCGGTGATCCGGAAGCGGTGCACCGGCATGGCATCCAGGACCTCGTTGGCCAGGACCACGCCGCGAAAGCCCTCGGGGAGTTCGTCCACCCAGGCCACCCGGTCGACGAGGTGGGGCACCCGCTCGGCGAGGGTCCGCCGCTGGCGGTCGCGCAGTTCCGCGCTCACCTCCAGGATCCGGTAGGTCTCCGGCAGGGCGCCCTGGCGTTCCAGCTCGGTGAGGACATCGGCGGCCATTCGTCCGGAGCCGGCCCCCGGCTCCAGCACGTCACCGCCGATGGCCCGGAGCACCGGTGCTGCCTCCCGGGCCAGGCAGTAGCCGAACCAGGGCGAGATCTCCGGGGCGGTGACGAAGTCGCCCCCGGCGCCGAGCTTGTGGCTGCCGCCGGCGTAGTAGCCCAGCCCCGGCTCGTAGAGGGCCATCTGCTGGTAGCGGTGGAAGGGCAGCGCCCCGCCGGCCTCGGCGATGGCCGCGCGGATCCGGGCTACCAGCTCGTCGCTGGTGGCGGCGGCGTCGGCATCGGGGGCGGGCAGTTCGGCGGCCATTCCGTTCTCCACTGGGCGCGGGAGGGCGCGAGGATAGCACGGGGCGGTGCAGGCGCCGTAGCGGCATGGTAGATTGCGGACCAGTACGGACTTTTCAGGGAGAAGGCATGCCACCACGCCCGTTCCTGCGCACCCTGGGGCTCCTCGCCCTGGCCCTGCCCATGGCGGCTACTTCCGCAGAGGAAGAGGACGGCGGCGGAGAGCCCGCCTACTTCGGTGGGAGCTATCTCGACTTCGCCGAGCGCGAGGCGCCGGATGACCAGTACTCCCCCAGCGGGTTGATGCTCCGCATCGGCCAGCGCTTCAACGAGAACGTCGCCGTGGACTTCCAGGCCGGCGCCTCGCAGACGGTGAGCGACTTCCAGGTCTCGCGTTTCACCGGCCTCTTCCTCCAGCTCGGTGGTCAGTGGGAGCGTATCCACTTCTACACCCAGCTCGGTCCGGCCCGCGCCGAGCTCGAGATGAATGACACCACCGAGGTCAATGACGGCATCGCCTACGGCTTCGGTGCCCGGGTCAGCCCCTCCGATTCCTTCGACATCGTCGTCGAGTGGATGGACTATACCCTGGGCGCCGAGGAACGGCTGGACTCCATCGGCATCGGCTTCATCCGCCCCTTCGGCCAGGAGTGACGCCGACCCGCCTCCCTTGCAATGGGAGCCGCCGGGCGCGATCGTCGGCGAATGGCCGCCCACCGCTTCCTCTGTGACGAGATGTACAAGGGGCTCGCCCGCTGGCTCCGGGCGGCGGGCTACGACACCGCCATCGCCACCGACGGCGCCCCGGATCGGGAGGTCGTCGCCCGCGCCTGTGCCGAGGACCGGTGGCTGGTGACCCGGGACGCCGGGATCGCCGAGCACGCCGCTGCCGGGCCCTGCCTGATCCTGCTGGAACAGGAGCGGCCGGAGGCGGCCGCGGCGGAGCTGGCCGACCGCCTGGGCCTCGACTGGTACCACGCCCCCTTCACCCGCTGCCTGCTCTGCAACACCCCCCTGGAGACCCCGCCGGAGGCCGTGGCCGCCCGGGCGCCCGCGGATGTCGCCGGCCCCCTGCGCTGGTGCCCGACCTGCGACCGGCTCTATTGGGAGGGCAGCCATACTCGCCGCATGCGCCGCGGCCTGCAACGGCTGCATGAGGAGGCGGACCGTGGCTGAGGAGGAGACCCTGAGCATCGGGGCCCTGGCCGAATGGCTGGAGACCACCCCGCGCACCCTGCGCTTCTACGAGGAGGAGGGGCTGCTGACCCCCAGCCGCTCCCCGGGCGGCACCCGGCGCTACGGGCCGGCGGCGCAGCGCCGGGCGGCCTTCCTGGTGCGGCTGACCCGGGCGGGGGTGGAGCTGGATCGCCTCCGGGCCCTGGCCGGGGCCCGCTCGGAGGCCGACACCGGGGCCGCCGCCACCGCCGCCGCTCGGGCCGAGCTGGACCGGCTGGCGGCGCGTCTGGACGAGGTGGACGAGGTGGTGGCGCGCACCCGCAGCGCCCTGGACGAGCTGGGCCCGGCGTTGGCCACCTGCGCGGAGTGCCGACGTCCCCCGACCGCCGAGGGCTGCCCCGACTGCCCCGTCCGCCGGCTGGCCCCCCGGGTGCCGCTGGCTGCTCTCCTCTGGGGCGAGGAGGGGAAGGGCTGAGGCCGGCGCTTGCGTAGCGGCGCCGTCTCGTCTAGATCTTACGTGGACGTAAGATGATCAGGAGAGACCGCCATGGCCACCACCGCCGGCCTGCACTACCGGGCGCAATGGGATGATGCCTTCGGCGCCCGGGGCTGGAAGCTCGACGGCACCGAGGCCGACCCCGAGGTCATCGCGGCCACCCCCTATCCCGGGGAGGTGATCCCCACCTCGGTCCTCATCCACGACCTCCTGGACCACCGCCTCTGCGGCCTCACCCTCTCCGACTACGTGGACGAGGCCATCGCCCTCATCCAGCTGGCCCGGCGCACCGGCTCGGACCCCACCCCGGACTATGTCCGCATGGTGGATGACGACCTCCTGAACGGCCTGGCCGGTGCGCGGACCCTGCGCCGCCTGTTGCCGGAGGATGCGGCGGCCTCTAGCGCCGACGAGCCGTCTCCCAGGGAGGCGGTGGCCCGCCTGCGGGACGAACTGGGACCGGGGGTGGTGCGGACGCTGTTGCTGGCCGGCTTCGCCCGGGCGGGCTGGGCCGGCGACGAGGCCGCGCGGACCGCCTTCCGGGCGAACACGGGGCGTGATCCCGCCGACCGACCCGCCCTGGGGCGAGCCCTGCAGGAGGTCTTCGTGGAGGCGGATGACCACGTCCAGCAACGGGCGTGGGATTCGGCCCGCGGCCATTTCGAGATCGCCCCCGAGGGCGTGGCCCTGATCATCGAGGCGCCGGAATCGGCCCGATTCCCCGCGACGCCGGTGACATGAACCGCGTCGAGGCGAGGGCCGGCTCTCCGTCGAGGTAGATGGTGACCCGGTGGGGGTCGAAGGCGATCCGGTCACCCAGGGCGGCCAGCAACGGTGAGGGATCCGGGTGGAGCCAGGCGGCATTCGAGGTACCGTCGACGAGATCGAACCAGCAGGTTTCGCCTACCCACTGGATGTAGCTGCAGTGGTTCGTGGCGATCAGAAAGCGGCCATCCACCTCGCCAGCGGGGAGATACCAGGCCGGCATCACCGGAGGCTGCTCCACCCGGAGGGCGTGATCGCTGACCGCCAGGCCGCTGCCGACGGTGATACGGCGCGCCTCCGGATGGATCTGGAAGGGGTTGTCGTCCGTCACGCTATTCGTCCCTGATGTTGTCCCCCGAAGGTAGCTGTCGCCATGGGCCTATGCCAGCAGCGCGGTTGTGGCGGCCGCCGCCGGCCGGCGATACTCGCGCCATGAGTGATGGTGCCCCCGATGACCCTGAAGCCACCGCCCTGGGCTCCGCCCTGGCGGCCGAAGCCCGCCGCGTCGGCCAGCGTCGCGCCCTGGTCCTGACCGGCGGTGGCGACTGGGCCTGCCGGCAGGCCGGTGCGGTCCTGGTCGGGGCCGGGATCGAGACTCCCCTCTGGGTCGGGAACGAGGCACCGGCCGGCACGGAGGTGGTGACCCCGGAGGGGGCCACGGATTACCTGGGCGGAGAGTGGCCCGCCGTGGTCTACGACCTGCGCGCCGGGGTGGATGCCGATGCCATGGGGGCGGTGGCCGGCACCGTGGCCGCCGGCGGCCTCCTCCTGCTGCTGGGGCCGCCGCTGGCGGACTGGCCGACCTTCCCCGATCCCCAGCGCCAGCGGATCACCGTGGACCCCTGGCCGCCGGAGGCGGTGGGTGGGCGTTTTCTCCGGCGCCTGGCCGACCTCATCGCCGCCGACTCGGCCACGCCGGTCTGGAGCGAGGGCGAGGCATCCCCCCGACTGCCGGATCTCCCCGCACCACCGCCGGCCGCCGAGCCCCCCGACCCCGATTGTCGCACCGCCGACCAGGCCGCCGCCGTCGCCGCCCTGGAGAAGGTGGCCACCGGCCAGCGGCGACGGCCGGTGGTCCTGATCGCCGATCGCGGTCGCGGCAAGTCCGCAGCCCTGGGCATCGCCGCCGCCCGCCGCCTGGACGCAGGGGCGCAGCGCGTGGTCCTCACCGCCCCGCGGCGGGCCGCCGTGGCGGCAGCCTTCGAGCGCGCCGAAGTGGCCCGGTCGGGGGCGGTCCGCGAGGGTGGTTCGCTGGTCTGGCCGGACAGGAGCCGGCTGGACTTCCGTCCCCCGGACGAGCTGGCCGAGAGCGGTGAGCAGGCCGACCTGGTCCTGGTCGACGAGGCCGCCGCCCTGCCCGTACCCCTTCTCCAGCGGTTGCTGGCCCGCTATCCGCGCCTGGCCTTCGCCACCACGCTCCATGGCTACGAGGGTACCGGCCGCGGCTTCGAGGTTCGTTTCGCCCGCGCCCTGGACGAGGGCAGCCGGGGCTGGCGGCGGCTCACCCTGGCCGAGCCGGTGCGCTGGGCCACCGGCGATCCGGTGGAGGCGCTGACCTTCCGCCTCCTGGCCCTGGATGCCGAGCCACCAGCGGAGGCCGAACTCCCCCCGGATGCCGCGGCCGCGGCGGAGGTAGCCCCCGAAGACCGCGATGCCCTGGCGGCGGATGAGACCGCCCTGACCGAGGCCTTCGGCCTGCTGGTCCAGGCCCACTACCGCACGCGCCCCCGGGATCTGCGCAATCTCCTGGACGCACCGAGTATCGGCGTGGTCACCGCCCGCAGCGGGGGGCACGTGGTTGGCGTCGCCCTGTGGGCCCGGGAGGGGGGCTTCGACGCCGGGACGGCGGCGGCCATCACCGCCGGTCGGCGGCGTCCCCACGGCCACCTCATCCCGGAATCCCTGGCGGCCCATCTGGGCCTGGGCGAGGCGCCGGAGCGGGTGGGCGCGCGGGTGCTGCGCCTGGCCGTGCATCCGGCACTGCGCCGGGCCGGGCTGGGGCAGCGGCTGGTGGAGGGGGTGGCCGAGGCCGCCGGGGCGGCCGGCTGCGACTACCTGGGGGCGAGCTTTGCCGGCGAGCCGGAGCTGCTGGCCTTCTGGCGCGCCTGCGACCTGGAGCCGGTGCGGGTCTCCCTCTATCCCGGCGCCATCTCCGGCGCCCACGCCCTGCTCATGCTGCGCCCGCTGAATGACGCCGGGTCGGCGCTCACCATCGAGGCGCGCGCGGTGCTGGCCGACGACCTGCCAGTGGCCCTGGGGGATGCCCTGCGGGACCTGGACCCCGACCTGGCGGCGGCGGTGCTGGCGGGGCTGCCGGTGGCGGTGCCGAAGGACGGCGATGCCCGGACCATCACCGCCGTGGCCGCCGGGGAGCGCCTGCCGGAGGCGCGCCCCGCCCCCTTGTGGCGCTGGTCGGCGGCCCTGCTGGCGGCCCCGCCGCCGGCGCTGGAGCCCGACGGGGTCCGCGTCCTGATGGCGCGGGTGCTGCAGCAGCGACCCTGGACCGAGGTGGCGACGGCAGCCGGCCTCTCCGGCCGCCGGGAGGCGGTGGCGGCGCTGCGGCGGGCGTTGAGGCGGGCGCTGGCCGTCGGCCTTTAGTTGAGGTAGACGATGCTGGCGTTGAGCAGGGTCGCGTAGCCCACCCAGGCGATGTAGGGGACGAAGAGCCAGCCCGCCACCCGGTCGAACTCGGTGAAGGCGCGCCAGGTGGCCAGGATGGCCGCGAGCAGGAAGACGATCTCCACCAGCGCCCATCCCGGCGACTGCAGGCCGAAGAAGACCACGCTCCAGCCCAGATTCAGCCCCAGCTGGACGAAGAAGAGCGCCAGCGGATGCGGCGTCTCCCGATCCCAGGAGAACCCCGCCACCCGCCAGACCCGCCAGGCGGCCACCGCCATCAGCACGAACAGCAGATTCCAGACGATGGGGAAGGCGATATCCGGCGGCGTGAAGAAGGGCCGGGTCAGCTCCCGGTACCAGGGGTCCAGGGCCGGCCGGGTGATGGCTCCGCCCACGGCCCCGGTGGCCAGGCAGAGCACCAGCAGCCCCAGGAGCATGAGGCGCTGGGTCCAGGGGTTGGGGGCAGTCTCGCTCATGGGGGCTCCTCGGCCGGATCCGTTCGGAGGAGACAGTACCGCAGCGGTCACCCCCTGTCAGCGGGGTGCTCGGCGGCTACACTCCTGATGGAAAATCCATAATAACCAGAGGGGAGTAGCGACATGCGCATGGCAGAGCGGAGGGTCATCGTCACCGGCGGGGCCAGTGGTATCGGCGAGGCGACGGTTCGCGACCTGGTGATCCAGGGGGCGCGGGTCATTATCGCCGACCTCGATGATGAGCGTGGGCCCGGACTGGCCGAGGAACTGGGTGAACAGGTGACCTACCAGCGGACCGATGTGGCCGACGAGGACTCCGTGACCGCCCTCTTCGATGCCGCGGAGGCGACCCTGGGCGGGGTGGACGGCCTCTTCAACAACGCCGGCATCGGCCACATCGGCCCCTCGGCCCAGCATCCGCTCACCGACTGGCAGCGGGTCATCGACATCAACCTCACCGGGGCCTTCCTGGTGGCCAAGCACGCCATTGCCCGCATGGAGGCCGCCGAGGGCGGGGCCATCGTCAACTGCGCCTCCATCCTTGGGAATTTCGGCCAGTCCCAGACCGCCGCCTATTCCGCCGCCAAGGGGGGCGTGGTCAACCTCACCCGGACCCTGGCGCTGGAGTACGCCCGGAAGGGGATCCGGGTGAACACCGTCTCCCCGGGCTACATCATCACGCCCTTGCTGGACGCCCTGGATCAGGAGACCAAGGACTACCTGGCCGGGCTCCACGCCATGGGGCGCATGGGCCAGCCGGAGGAGGTGGCGCGTGCCGTGACCTTCCTGCTATCCGACGAGGCCTCCTTCATCACCGGGTCGCAGCTGCTGGTGGATGGCGGCTTCACCGCCGGCAAGAGCTGACTACTCTCCCGCCATGGCCTCGCGGACCGATTCTACCCGGCGTTCCAGGTAGAGGCCGTAGTAGTCCCGCGAGGTCACGCCCACCAGGTTCTCGGCAGCCACGTCCCCCTCGGGGGTGAGGAAGACCAGCGTGGGGGTTACCCGGACGCTGTAGCCGTCGCCGAGGTCGCGCTGTTTGACGGTCTCACCGGCGAAAGTGGTGAGGTTGCGGTGGCTGCCGACGTCCACCTCCCGGATGGTCACGGCCTCCCCACGCTTGCGCATGGGAACGAGGTGGCTCTCCTTCACGTACTCGCAATAGGGGCAGTCATCGGCGGTAAAGGCGAGGATCACCGGCTGGTCCGGGTCCAGGTCGCGAAGGTCGCCGGCTGCGGTGAGTCCTTCGGCGGCGCCGTGGCCGCTCCAGGCGGCGAGCATCAGCAGGGTGGTCAGCAGGGCCAGGGTCTTTGCGCGGATGATTGACATGGTCGTTGGACTCCTCCGTTCCGCCGGTGGGCCGACGTTGTATCCTGCAGGGATGGACAACGACAGACCACCCCGGGTTCACCTTCACGCTGGCCGCTCAGTTTCGGAGGAGTTCCGGTGAGCGAATCGGTAGCGCCCCGCCGTGCCGGGCGATTGCCCGGGACACGGGCGCCGACGTAGCATAGACGCCTCTACCGGCCAGCCGAGCCCCTTTCATGTCCGAGCCCCTGCGCATCGCCACCCGCAAGAGTCCCCTCGCCCTGTGGCAGGCGGAATACGTCCGTGACCGGCTTCAGGCCCTGCATACCGGGCTGGAGGTGGAGCTGGTCCGCATGACCACCCAGGGGGACCGGGTCCTGGACTCGCCGCTGGCCAAGATCGGCGGCAAGGGGCTGTTCGTGAAGGAGCTGGAGAACGGCATGCTGGAGGGGCGCGCGGATATCGCCGTCCACTCCATGAAGGATGTCCCCATCGAGTTCCCGGAGGGGCTCCATCTGGCGGTGATCTGCCCCCGGGAGGACCCCCGGGACGCCTTCGTGAGCAACCACTACGACCACCTGGACGAGCTGCCCGAGGGGGCCGTGGTCGGGACCTCCAGCCTGCGCCGCCAGGCCCAGGTGCGCGCCCGGCGGCCGGATCTCGAGATCCGGGATCTGCGCGGCAACGTGAACACCCGCCTGGCCAAGCTGGACGCCGGCGACTACGACGCCATCATCCTCGCCTGCGCCGGTCTGCGGCGGCTCGGTTTTGCCGAGCGGATCCGGACGCCGCTGGAGCCGGAGGTGATCCTGCCGGCCATCGGCCAGGGCGTGGTGGGCGTGGAGTGCCGCGTGGACGACGAACGGGTCAACGAACTGCTGGCGGCGGTGGACGATGCCGCCACCCGGCCGCGCATCGCCGCCGAGCGGGCGCTGAATGCCCGGCTGGAGGGCGGCTGCCAGGTCCCCATCGGCGGCTATTCCGAGGTGGAAGGCGACGAGATCCACCTGCGCGCCCTGGTGGGCCGCCCCGAGGGGGGCGAGGTCATTCGCAGCGAGGCGCGCGGCCCGGTGGCGGAGGCGGAGGCCATCGGTGTGCGGGTGGCGGACGATCTGCTGGCCCGGGGCGCGGGCGAGATCCTCAAGGAGGTCTACGGTAATGGCTGACGAACTCGCGGGCCTGGGCATCATGGTCACGCGCCCGGCCCATCAGGCCGAGGAGTTGTCCCAGCGGATCGAGGAGGCCGGCGGGCATCCCTGGCGCTTCCCCGTCCTGGAGATCCTGGATCCCGAGGACAGCGGTCCCCTCAACGCCATCATCGACCGCCTGGACGACTTCGACCTGGCGGTATTCATCAGCCCCAATGCGGTGAACAAGGCCATGAACCTCATCCAGGCCCGGCGGGAGCTCCCCTCGGGCCTGCAGCTGGCCACCGTGGGCCGGCGCTCCGCGGTGGAGCTGCGCCACTTCATCGGCCGCGATCCGGATATCTTCCCCAGGCAGAAGTTCGACAGCGAGGCGCTGCTGGCCCAGCCCGGCATGCAGGATGTGGCCGGCAAGCGGGTGGTGATCTTTCGCGGCGATGGCGGCCGGGAATTCCTGGGCAACACCCTCACCGAGCGCGGGGCCGAGGTGACCTACGCCGAGGCCTACCGCCGGGGCCGGCCCCCGGCGGACCTGGGCGCTCTCCAGCGCGCCTGGGCGCGCGGGGATATCGACGTCATCACCATCACCAGCGGCGAGGGGCTGCGGAACCTCTTTGACATGGTCGGGAAACTCGGCCAGTACTGGTTGAAGAAGACCCCGCTGGTGGTAGTAAGCGAGAACCAGCGCGAACTGGCCCGGGAGCTGGGCTTCAAGGTGGAGCCGGTAGTGGCCGAGGCCGCGGCCGACGAGGCCATTGTGGATGCCCTGATTCGCTGGCGGCAGGGCGCGGGAGAGGTACCGACATGAGCGAAGAGGATACCCAGGGGCGCGGCGCGGAGGCCGGCGATACCGGCGGCAAGCCGACGGCAGAGAGGACTCCGGAGGCGCCCTCCACCCCGGCCCGTGAGGATGCGGAGAGCTCCGGGTCCGAAGCGACCTCCGAGCAGGCGGCCCCCAAGGGGCAGGAGAAGAAGTCGTCCGGCAATCGCAAGCGCGGCGCTGGCGGTTCCGGTGCGGCGGGCAAGGGCTCTGCAGGCAACGGTGCCGCCGCAGGCGACAAGAGTGGCGGGGGCAGCACGTCCAGCACCAAGGGGGGGCGTGGCGCGAAGTCCACCGGCCGGAAGGCGGGCAACCGGGGCGGGTCCACGACGAAGGCGACCGGTCGTTCCGGTGGCGGCGCGACCACCTCGGCCGAGGGGGAGAGTGCCGGTCCGGCCTCCGGTCGCGGCCTGACCGCCGCCCTGGTCGTCCTCCTGGTCCTGGTGGCCGGTGCCGCCGGGGCCGGCGGCTGGTTCGGCTGGCAGCTCTGGCAGCAGCAGGCCGAGCTGGAGCAGACCCTGGCCGACCGCGAGACCGCCATCCGCCGCCTCCAGGGCCGACTGGAGGAGGTGGGCGATACCGCCCGCTCCGCGCGGGAGGCGGCCGCCGGCAGCGCCGCCCGCGCCGAGGATGTCAGTGAGGGGCTGGAAGCGACCAACACCGAGCTGGAGCGCCTGGCCGAGCAGGTGGGTCGGGGCAGCGAGGAGTGGCAGCTCGCCGCCGTTCGCCACCTCCTGACCCTGGCCGATCAGCGGGCGGCCCTGGCAGCCGACTGGCCGGCGGTGGATGCCGCCCTGGCCGCCGCCGACGAGCGCCTGGCCGACCTGGGCGGTGCGCGCTACCAGCCCCTGCGCGAGGCCATCGCCACGGTGCGCCAGGAGGTGGCCGCGGTGGAGCCGCCGGACGTCCCGGGGCTCGCCGCGCGGCTCACCGGCGTCAGCGCCGCCGTGGACGATCTCCCCCTGCGCCGCCCTGGCGGCGCACCCCGGCCGGAGGCCAACGGTCCCACCGAGCCGGTCTCCGGCTGGCGCGGGGCCGTGGCGGCCGTGGGCGACGCCCTCTCGGAGCTGGTGGTGGTGCGCCGCCACGACGAGGACGTCCGCCCCCTGGTGGCACCGGAGCAGGAGGAGAACCTGCGCCTGAACCTGCAGCTCCAGCTGGAGAGCGCCCGGGTCGCCCTGCTGCGAGGCGAGACCGGGACCTGGCGCGACACCCTGGAGCAGGCCCGGATGTGGGTGGAGCGCTACTTCGACACCAGCGCCGCGGCCACCGAGGCGGCCCTGGCGAGCCTGGAGGAGCTGGCGGGTGCCGAACTCGAGTACGAGCGCCCCGACCCCGGCCGGGCGCTGGAGGTTCTGGACGGGATCCAGGGGGGTGACGCGCCATGAGGCGCCTCCTGCTGCTTTTGCTGGTCATCGCCGGCGCCACGGCGGTGGCGATCTGGGCCCACCGCGATCCCGGCTATCTCCTCCTGGCCCGGGGGCCGTGGAGCGTGGAGATGTCGCTCACGGTGGCGGTGGTGGCGGCGCTGTTCGCCTTCATCGTCGGTTACTCCCTGGTGCGGCTGGCGGCCAACCTCCTGGATGCCCCCGGCACGCTGCGCCACTGGCGCCGCCGCCGCCGGACCCTGCGCGGCATGGGGCTGCTCCGGCGCGGGGAGATCGAGTTCGCCGAGGGGCGCTGGCCGGCCGCCGAGCGGCACCTGGAGCGGGCCGCCCGGCGCGGGAGCCACTCCCTGCCTGCCTATATCGGGGCCGCCCGGGCTGCTCAGCGCCAGCACGCCCACGAGCGGCGGGACGACTACCTCAACCGCGCCCACCGCAGCGAGCCCGATGCCGACCTGGCGGTGCTGCTCACCCGGGCCGAGCTGCAGCTCGCCCACCGCCAGTACGAGGAGTCCCTGGCCTCCCTGCTCCATCTGCGCTCCATCGCCCCGCGCCACCGCTACGTCCTCGCCCTCCTGGCCCGCCTCTACCGGGCCCAGGGGGCCTGGACGGAGCTGGCGGACCTGCTGCCGGAGCTGCGCAAGCGCCAGGCGCTGGGTAACGAGGAGCTGGTGGAGCTGGAGCGGACCACCTGGGCCCACCGCCTGGAGAGGGCGGAGGCCGGGGGGCGTCGCGAGGAGCTACTGGACGTCTGGGATGCCATCCCGCGCCAGCGGCGCAGCGAGGCGGCGCTGGTGGGGCGCTATGCCGCCGCCCTCCACCGCCTGGGCGGCGGTGGTGACGCCGAGGTGGTCCTGCGGCGCTGGCTCAAGCACCACTGGGACCCGGCGGTGGTGCGGCTCTACGGCCTGGTCCACGGCGCCGACCCGGCGCACCAGCTCTCGGTGGCGGAGAAGTGGCTGCGCGGCCACGAGGGCGAGGCGGACCTGCTGCTGACCCTGGGCCGGCTCTCCTTCCGCCGGGAGCTCTGGGGCAAGGCGCGCCACTACCTGGAGACGAGCCTCGACACAGAGTCCCGGGTGGAGACCCACCGCGAGCTCGCTGTTCTCCTGGAGCGCCTGGGTGAGAACGAGGCGGCCATCAAGCACTGGCGGCGCGGGGTCGAGGCCGCCCTGGCCACCGGCAGTGACGACCTGGCGGCTCAGTCCCCCGCCGGTTCGAAGGCGTCGGCGTAGAGCCGCTCCGGGTCCAGCCCCTGCCCGGGCAGGCTCTCCCGTAGCGCCTCCACCATGGCCGGCGGCCCGCTGGCGTAGACCTCGAAACCGGACAGGTCCGGGAAGTCGGCCAGGACCGCCTCGTGGACGTAGCCGGTGCGCGCGCCACCGCTGTCGCCCTCGGGCTGCGAGAAGACCGGGGTGAAGGTGACGTTGGCGTGTTCGGTGGCCCACTGCTCCGCCAGGGTGCCCAGGTAGAGGTCCCGCAGGGCGCGGACCCCCCAGTAGACGTGCAGCGGGCGCTCGGTCTCCTCGGCCAGGGCGTGCTCCACGATGGCCTTGATGGGGGCGAAGCCGGTGCCGCCGGCCACCAGGATCGCCGGTCCCTCCGACTCCTCCCGCCAGAAGAAGCTCCCCAGCGGGCCCTCCAGCCGGAGGATGTCCTTCTCCTTGTAGTCGCCGTTGAACAGGGCGTCGGTGAAGCGCCCGCCCGGCATGTGGCGGACGTGGAATTCCAGCAGGGCGTCGTCGTGGGGCGGATTGGCCAGGGAGTAGCTGCGCCGGCGGCCATCGCGCAGGAGGAGATCGACGTACTGGCCGGCGAGGAACTGGAGCCGCTCGTTCTGCGGCACCTTCAGGCCCAGGCGGATGACGTCGTCGGCCAGCCGCTCCATCTGCTGGATCCGGGCCGGCATGGTACGCACCGGGATCTCGGTGAGCGCCCCCACCTCGCGAACCTCGATGGTGAGGTCGCTGATGGCCTCGGCCTGGCAGAAGAGCGCCAGGCCGTTGGCCTCATCCTCGTCGGTGAGCGCCGGCGGCTGGCCGGCGTAGGCCACCTCCCCCTCCAGCAGCCGCCCCTTGCAGGTGCCGCAGGTGCCGTTGCGGCAGCTGTAGGGTAGCGCGAGACCGTGGCGCAGGGCGGCATTGAGCACCGTCTCGTTGGTGGCCACCTCGAAGGTGTGGCCGCTGGGTTCCACTCGGA
This sequence comes from Thiohalospira halophila DSM 15071, assembly GCF_900112605.1. Classification (NCBI taxonomy): domain Bacteria; kingdom Pseudomonadati; phylum Pseudomonadota; class Gammaproteobacteria; order Thiohalospirales; family Thiohalospiraceae; genus Thiohalospira; species Thiohalospira halophila. Next base: position 52,826 of record NZ_FOMJ01000009.1, on the reverse strand, counting down.
CCTGATGGGACATGGGGGCTCCTCGACGCAGGGGCTGACTCTACTAGACTAATTCAACTGGGAGCCATTATCGGGTAGCCGCGCGGGAGAGGAAAAGGCATGGCGAGTGTGCTCATCGTCGGCTGTGGCGACATCGGGCGCCGCACCGGGCGGCGGCTGGTTGAGCGCGGTGACGAGGTGGTCGGCCTGGTCCGCTCCGAGGCCAGCGCGGCGGCCGCCACGGCCGATGGGTGCCGCGCCGTGGCCGCCGACCTGGATCGCGGTGGTGATGCCCAGCGCCCGGAGCCCGGTGGCACCCTCTACTGGTTCGCCCCGCCGCCGCCCCGGGGCCGGCAGGATCCGCGCCTGCGCGACTACCTGGCCGCCATCGCCCCAGGGGAGGAGCCGGCGCGGGTGGTCCTCATCTCCACCTCGGGGGTCTACGGCGATCGCGGTGGCGAGTGGGTGGACGAGACCGCGCCGTTGCGACCGACCAGTGATCGCGGCCACCGCCGCTTGGACGCGGAGCGGGCGCTTACCGACTGGGCCGGGGAACGCGGCGTGGAGACCATTATCCTCCGCGTTTCCGGGATCTACGGCCCCGATCGGCTGCCGCTGGAGCGGCTGCAGCGCGGTGAGCCCATCCTCGAGCCGGCCGACAGCGGGGTGACCAATCGGATCCACGCCGAGGATCTCGCTGCCACCTGTGCCCGCGCCGGCGAGGTCGGGGCCCCGCCGGGGGTCTACAATGTGGCCGACGGGGTGCCCTGCCCCATGGCGGAGTACTTCGATGCCGTGGCCGACGCCGCCGGCCTGCCCCGGCCACCCCGAGTGGGACTGGCCGAGGCCCATCGGCGGATCTCCCGCGGGATGCTGGACTTCCTGCTGGAGTCCCGGCGGCTGGACACTACCCGATTGCGGCAGGAACTGGCGGTGGAGCTGAACTACCCGGACTACATCGAGGGTATCCTCGCCAGCCTGGCGGCCATGGCCGCCGAGTCCTGACCCCGGCAAGTCGCTGCTACCATGGGGTTCGTTTCGGCACCCCGGAGGCCCCCATGGGCTGGTTCCTGCTCGCCGCCGCCATCCTCCTGGAGGTGGCCGGTACCACCAGCATGAAACTGGCCGAGGGATTTACCCGCCCCGTGCCCTCGGTCCTCATCTTCGTCTTCTACGGCGCCTCCTTCGTGCTGCTGACCTTTGCGCTGCGCCACATCGAGGTGGGCATCGCCTACGCCGTCTGGGCCGGGGCGGGGACGGTGCTCATCGCCCTCATCGGGGTGGCCGCCTTCGGCGAGGCGATGACCGGCCTCAAGCTCCTGGGGATCTTCCTGGTGGTGGGCGGCGTCGCCGTGCTCCACGCCGCCCAGGGGTGAACGCCTACTCCGCGCCTTCCCGCCGGCCCTGGCGGGCGGTGCGCAGGAGGATGGTCTCCGCCCGGGCACCCAGGTAGACGTAGATCCCGAGTCCGACCAGCAGCCCCACCGCGGTGAACATCATCCAGACCGCCCCCATGATCCCGCTGCCATCTCCCAGGGCCGCCTTGAACATCATCAGCAGCGCCTCGATGGAGACGGCGATGAGGATGGCGGCGACGAAGCGGGTGATGGTTCGCCGGGTGGAGGAGTGGCGGAAGATGTCCTTGTGCATCAGGACCTCCTCCTCGAGGATGGTCTTGCCCAGGTCGAAGACCGCCAGCGCCAGGGTCAGGAAGATGATGGCGGTGAAGGGGCGCAGGTGGCGGTCGATGCCGGCCTCGCTCCCGTTCTGGACCATGGCGGCCACCTCCAGGCCGGCGGCGACCAGCAGGGCGGCCACCACCGCCATCAGCCCGCCGACGATGAGCCCGTAGATCCCCTTGAACAGCGGCTGGAAGCGCCGCCGGCCCCCGTCGCCCATGAGGAAGGCGACCATCTCCGCCAGGTCGCAGTCGATGACCACGTAGCCGGCGGGTTGTCCCTCCTCGGTGTAGACCGGCGTGGCCGCGCTCAGGCAGAGGTGGTGGTCGGCGCTGGAGAGATAGGGATCGGTGATCGCGGGGCCCCCGGACTCCCGGGCAGCGGTGAAGTAGGGGCGATGGCTGCGGTCCCGACCGCGGGCCTGCTCCTCGTCCCCGGTGCGCTCCTCGACCTCGTTGTCGCTGGTCTGCCGTCCCTCCGTATCGAGGGTGTAAAGGAGTTTCACGAAGGGGTAGTGTTGCCGGATATCGTGCAGCGCCCGCCGGCGGATGCTGGCATCCTCCAGCAGGCGCGCATCGGAGAGGCCGGTTATGATGGAGGTCAGGAGGTCGCGGACCGTGGCGCGGTGTTCCTGGAAGCGTTCCATCAGGGCGATGTAGCTGAGGGTACTCATGGTAGCTCCCGAAAAAGAGCGGGGTGCCGAAGCACCCCGAAAGACTGCAGGAGATGAGAGATGGCGGAATCCGTCCGCACTCACTCCCGTGCAGGTGTCGTGCCAGCATCCTCCGGGCCACTCTGCGGGGCCGGGGGCGACGTGATGGGCGTGGCCGTGCACCGAGTATGTGCCACCACCGCCCGTTATGCACTGACCTGGTGCGTGCGGGCCCGTCGGCTGGCACTGCCGGGGGCCGCCCTGCTCCTGGCCGGCTGTGATCCCCTGGTCGGTGGCGATGGCGGCGGCGGCAGCGTGGCCTGCCCCGGCGGCCCCGATCCCCTCTTCGTCGACCAGTGGCACCTGGACAACACCGGGCAGACCGCCCTCGACGGCTCCGTGGCCGCCACCCCCGGCGTCGACCTGGGCGTGGACGGGGCCTGGTCGGCCGGCTACCGCGGGAGCGGGGTCGGCATCGCCGTCCTCGACGACGCTGTGGACATCGGCCACGAGGACCTGCGCGCCAACGTGCTGGACGGCCGGAGCGTCGATTACACGGATGGCGGCGATGACCCCTCCCCCGAAGACGGCTCCGGACTCTTCCACGGCACCGCCGTGGCCGGTATCTCCGCCGCCCGGGATGACAACGGCTGCGGCGGTCGCGGGGTGGCCCCGCGGGCGGGGGTGGCGGGGTTCAACATCCTCGCCACCGAGGAGGTTATCGATATCAAGGATGCCCTGGAGCAGGACGTGGCTGTTACCAACAATAGCTGGGGACCCGAGGATCTCACCGGGGAACTAAGGGGAGGCGGCTGGCAGGACTCGGTCCTAGGAGGGACCGAGGTGAATCGTGATGGGCGCGGTACCGTCTATCTCTGGGCCGCCGGCAACGGCTATGGCTGCGTGAACGTGCAGGGGGATGACACCAAGAACTGCGAGCCGGTGGACGACTCCAACTACGACGGCGCGGCCAACTACTGGCGGGTGCTGGCCGTGTCGGCGGTGAATGCCCGCGGGCGCCCCGCCGTCTACAGCGAGCGCGGGGCCAATGTCCTGGTGGCCGGCCCGGGCGGGCGCTTCTGTACCGACGGTGAACTGGCCGTGACCACTACCTTCCCCGACGGCTTCGACCGGCCGGATAACTGGACCCGCGACTACACCGACCGGCCCGCCTACACCCGCTGCTTCAACGGCACCTCCGCCGCCGCCCCCGGCGTGGCCGGGGTGGCCGCCCTGGTGCTGGAGGCCAACCCCGATCTCTCCTGGCGGGAGGTGCGCTGGATCCTGGCGACCACCGCCCGGGATGACTTCCAGGCGGCTGACGCCGATCCCCTGGCCCCGGCCGATGACTGGGCAACCAACGGCGCTGGCGAGACGGTGAGCCACGCCTTTGGCCACGGTCTGGTGGATGCCGGAGCGGCAGTGGCGGAGGCGGAATCGTGGGCGCAGCAGGCCCGATCGCTAGGGGCCTTGCAGGAAGAGAGCGAAACGGGAGCGGGTATCTCGTCCATATCGGCGGGTTCATCTGATGCTCCCGCCGAACATTCGGAGACCGTGAGTATTGCCGGCTCCGGTATCGACACCCTCGAGGCGGTGGAGGTGACCCTGGACGGCTGGTCCCACGACGACTGGAACCGGCTGGATATCGAACTCGTCCACGAGGACGGTTCGGGGAACGAATTCAGCCGCAGCCTCCTGGCCGAAGAGCATTTCTGCGAGGTCTCCGCCGGAAGCTACTCGCTGACCGGTTGTGCCGCCCTGAACAGCCAGTCCTGGACCTTCTCCACCACCCACCACCTGGGCGAGGCCGCCGACGGCACCTGGCGGCTGGAGATCACCGATAACCGCTCCAGCGGCGAGGACGGGAGCCTCGGCTCCTGGACCCTGACCTTCCACGGCCACTGAGACGGAGGAACGCCCCATGCCTATCCGACTGCTCATCCCGCTGCTTGCGGTCCTCCTGACCACCGGGGGCTGCGCGGCCGCCGAACCCGCCGCCCCGGACGAGGGGGGCGAGACGGTCCACTGGTACGAGGACGGCGAGCGGCGGACCCTCTACGTGGTCCCCGGCCGGGTGGTGGAGCTCGGACGCGGGAGTGCGGCAGCGGAGTCGGCGGTACGCAGCGCCCGGCCCGGGGCCGAGGTGGCCGCCGAGCACCGCGGCGCCCGGATCTGGTCGGTACCGGAGGGGGGCGTCGGTACCCGCGCGGCCACCGACCTCCAGCGCGCCGCCGGCAGCGACGCGCGCTTCTCCCCTCTGCTGCGCACCGCGCCGGACGGCGGGGCCGAGATGGCCCTGGCCGGCGGCGTCCTGGTCACCCTGCGCGAGGACTGGTCCGCCGAGCGCGCCCGGCGCTGGCTGGAGGCGGAGGGCTACACCATCGAGCGGGAATACCGCTTCGGCAACCGCTTCCTGGTGGCCACGCCGGCCGGGGCGGAGGCGGCCGAGGTGGCCCGGGCCCTCCACGACCAGGTCCCGGTGACCGGCGCCAGCCCCAACCTCTGGCAGCCGCTGGAGACGCGCTGACCCCGGTGGGCGGCCTCAGGCCCCGCCCATCTCCTTGAGGATGCCCTCGTGGGTGGCGGCGGCGTCGCTGCCTCGCAGGGTGAAGCGCACCCGCCGCACCGCCTCCAGCTCCGGTGCCTTCTCCTGGACCGTGGCGAAGGCGATGCGCGCCGCCTCCTCCATGGGATAGCCGAAGGCGCCGGTGGAGATGGCGGGGAAGGTGATGCACGCCAGCCGCCGCTCTTCGGCCAGGTCCAGGGCGTTGCGGTAGCAGGTGGCGAGCAGCTCGTCCGCCGGCTCGTCCCGGCCGTAGACCGGGCCCAGGCAGTGGATGACGTAGTCGTTGGGCAGGTCGAAGCCGTCGGTGATCACCGCCTCCCCGGGCTCGATGGGGGCCAGGGGGCGACACTCGTCGGCCAGCCCCGGCCCGGCGGCGCGGTGGAGGGCCCCCGCCACCCCGCCCCCGGGCATGAGTTCCGCATTGGCGGCGTTGACCACCGCGTCGCAATCCTCCTGGTGGGCGATATCCCCGCGCACCACCTCCACCACGACCTCGCCGAACCGGGCCTGCATGGTTCACTCCTTCCGGTGTCCACCGGATTATTGTCCTCCTGCCCGGTGCGGCTCCCGATCACCGGGTCCACCCGGATTCTGCCAAAGGCGAACGGCGGAGGGTACAGGGATCAGCCCGGCCGCCGGGCGGCGGCGACCACGAAGGCGTCCTCCCCTCGCCCGGGGCGCAGGGGTTCGATGGAGTCGATGGCCGGCAGGGGGCGGGAGAGGGTCTGGCCCCAGGCATCGAGGGTGAATCCAGCCTCCACCAGGAGCCGTTCCACCTCGCCGGCGGAGAAGAAGGTCGCCTCGCGGTAGAAGACGCTCTCGTGCTGGTGGGCGAGGTAGTCGGCGCCCAGGGCGCTCTCCCGGTCGACGAAGCCGATGTTGAGGCGGCCGCCGGGGCGCAGGACGCGGAAGGCCTCGGCCAGCATGGCCGCGGCGGAGTCGACGAAGCAGATGGTGGTGACGACCAGGGCGTGGTCGAAGGCCCCCTCTCGCCACGGCAGTGCCTCCGCCCGCCCCTCGACCACCCGGATCCCGCGCCCGGCGGCGTGGGTCAGCATGGCGGGCGAGGGGTCCAGGCCGGTGGTGATCCCGAGAGGGGCGGCGAAGCGGCCGCTACCGACCCCGATCTCCAGCCCCTCGCCCTCCCAGGGAACGAAGGGCCGCAGGGCCAGAAGCTCGGAGATGTAGGCGGCCTCGTGGGCCTGGAACCAGGCCTCGTAGCGCTGGTGGTGGTCCTCGAAGGGGGCGGTGCGCGGCATGGTCACTCCAGAGAGGCGTTACCTCTCCCGGAGTCTAGCAGGGGGTGCGCCCCCGCCTCATTCGCGGCCGAACAGCTCTTGCAGGCAGGAGGCGCAGACCGGCGATACCAGCAGGAAGAGGATCCCCAGTGCGGCCAGCGCCAGCAGGGGCTGGCCGAGGGTGAGGAGGCCGGCGCTGACGGCGCCCTGACCGGTGAAGAGGAGGGCGAGAAGGGTGAGATCCGCGTGCATGATTGACTCCGTCCAATCGGGTCTATTTTTGTTGGACGGATTCTAGGCGAGCGTGTAGGACAATTTTAACCGGTTTGCCACACGGGAATTACGTTCTGTGGGCTGGTTCTCAAAAGCGGGCCTACCGCCGCCCCCAGACCAGCAGGTGGCGGTCGGAGAGGGCCTCCACCGAGAGGTGGTCCAGGCCGGTCTCGGCCAGCTGCTGCCGGAGCTCCCCCGGCCGCCAGGCGGCCAGCAGGGAGTTGTAGAAGTCCTCCCGCAGGACCTCCGGCTCCCCGGCGGCGTGCTCTCCCACCAGTCGGGCCGCGGCCTCCCGGCTGGCGGGGCGCATGAGGTCCATGACGTAGACCGGCGCGCCGGGCCGCGCGGCGCGGGCGATGGTCTCCCACAGGGCGTCGGGCTCGGCCATGTGGTGGAGGAGGCTGTTGCTCACCACGGCGTCGAAGCTCGCGGCGGGCAGATCCACGCCGGGGAGTCGCCCCTCCACCAGCTCCACCCGGTGGGCCAGCCCCTCGTCGCGGATGCGCTGGTCGGCGGCGGCGAGCATGTTGGGGCCGGCGTCCACGGCGGTGAGGGTGGTGCCGTTGCGCACCCGCGCCAGTCGGCAGGTGATGTCCGCCGGGCCGCAGCCGAGATCCAGGATCCGGCCCGCCGCCGGCTCGTTGGGGAAGCGGTTGCAGAAGTCCTCGACGCAGGCGCCGTGGGGCGCCTCGAAGTCGGCCTCGGCGTAGGCGCGGACCTGCGCCTCGCTGTCCATGAGTTCGGGCTCGGGGATGCGTTCCATGGCGGCCAACCTCAGGCGGCGTCCAGGCCGTTGTGGCGGAGCAGGGCGTCCACCTGGGGCTCCCGGCCGCGGAAGGCGATGAAGGAGTCCATGGCGTCCCGGCTGCCACCCACCTCCAGCACCTCGGCGAGGAAGGCGCGGCCGGTCTCGGTGTTGAAGATCCCCTCCTCCTCGAAGCGCTCGAAGGCGTCGGCGGAGAGGACCTCGGCCCACTTGTAGCTGTAGTAGCCGGCGGCGTACCCGCCGGCGAAGATGTGGGCGAAGCTGTGGGGGAAGCGGTGCCACTCGGGCGGATGGACCACGGCCACCTGCTCGCGCACCGCCCACAGCGTCTCCAGCACCCGGCCGCCGGCCTCGGGGTCGTAGTCGCGGTGGAGGTGGAAGTCGAACAGCGAGAACTCCAGCTGGCGGACCATCTGCAGCGCGGCGTGGAAGTTGCGCGCCGCGGTCATGCGCTCGAAGAGCTCCTCCGGCAGGCGCTCCCCGGTCTCGTAGTGGCCGCTGATGAGGTCCAGGGCCTCGCGCTGCCAGCACCAGTTCTCCAGGAACTGGCTGGGCAGCTCCACGGCGTCCCACTCCACGCCGTTGATCCCGGCCACCGAGGGCTCCTCCACCTGGGTGAGCATGTGGTGGAGGCCGTGGCCGAACTCGTGGAAGAGCGTCACCACCTCGTCGTGGGTGAAGAGCGCCGGCTTGTCCCCCACCGGGGCGGAGAGGTTGCAGGTGAGGAAGGCCACCGGCACCTGGAGGGTGCCATCCTCCCGGCGATGGCGAATGCGGCACTCGTCCATCCAGGCGCCGCCGCGCTTGTTCCGGCGGGCGTAGAGGTCGAGATAGAACAGCCCCCGCGTCTCGCCCTCGGCGTCGTGGATCTCGAAGAGGCGGACATCGTCGTGCCAGACGTCGGCCCCCTCCACCTCCCGGATGGTCAGGCCGTAGAGCCGCTCCACCACGGCGAAGAGGCCGGGGATGACCTTCGTCTCCGGGAACCAGGGGCGCAGGTCCTCCTCGGAGAGGTCGTAGCGCGCCTGGCGCAGCCGCTCCCCGGCCCAGGCGATGTCCCAGGGCTGGAGCTCGTCCAGGCCCAGCTCCTCCCGGGCGAAGGCGGTGAGTTCGTCCAGCTCCTGGCGGGCCCGGGGCAGGGCGCGGTCGGCCAGGTCCTGGAGGAAGGCGATGACCTGCTCGGGACTGGGCGCCATCTTGGTAGCCAGGGAGTACTCGGCGTAGTCGCGGAAGCCCAGCAGCTGCGCCTGCTCGTGGCGCAGGGCGAGGATCCGCTTCATGGTCTCGGAGTTATCCCACTGGCCGGCGTGGGGGCCCTGCTCGGAGGCGCGGGTGCCCCAGGCGGTGTAGACCTCCTGGCGCAGCTCGCGGTCGTCGGCGAAGGTCATCACCGCGTAGAAGGAGGGGAAGTCCAGGGTGAAGACCCAGCCGGCCTCGTCCCGGTCGGCGGCCGACTGGCGCGCCTGCTCCCGGGCCTGTTCCGGCAGGCCGGCCAGGCGGGACTCGTCGGTGACCACCTTGTACCAGGCCTGGGTGGCGTCCAGGACATTCTCCTCGAAGCGCGCCGACAGGGTGGCCAGCTCCGAGGCAATGGCCTTGAAGCGCGCCTTGTCCTCGCCGGAGAGCTCCGCGCCGCCGAGGCGGAAGTCGCGCAGGGCGTTGTCCACCACCCGGCGGCGGGCGGGCGCGAGTTCGCGGTAGTGCTCGGAGGCGGCCAGCTCCTTGAGGGCGGCGAAGAGCCCCTCGTCCTGGGCCAGCTCGGTGGCGTGCTCGGAGAGCTTGGGCAGGCAGGCGTTGTAGGCCTCCCGCAGCGCCTCGCCGTTGACCACGCTGTTCATGTGCGAGACCGGCGCCCAGATCCGGCCCAGTCGATCCTCCGCCGCCTCGAAGGGGGCCAGGAGGTTGTCCCAGGTCCACGGCCCGCCGGCGGCCAGGCGGTCGGTACGCCACTGGCGGTTCTCCGCCAGGACCGTATCCACCGCCGGCTCCACGTGCTCGGGCCGGATGGCGGAGAAGGGGGGCAGATCGAAGTCGCGCAGGAGGGGGTTGTCGCCGTCGGCCATGGGAGTTCCGGATCTTGCTCGGGAACCCGTCATCTTAGCATGCCGGTCCGGGGAGGGACCCATTCTCGGACTGTGGGTACCGACGTCGCGGGTTGGATGACGGGGTGGAGACCCGGGGCGGATGATCCGGCGCCCGGGTCATCCGCGGTGGGCGATGCCTACGCCAGCGCCTCGGCGGGGCCGAAGAACTCGTAGTGCTGGCGCTCGGCGGGGATGCCGAGGTCGTCCAGGGCCCCCTTCACCGCCCGCATGAAGGGCGGGGGGCCGAGGAAGTAGACGTCGCCGTCGAGGTCGATCTGCTCCGCCAGCCGGTCGCGATCCAGCCGGCCGGTGGCGTGGGCGCCGTCCCCGGGCCGCCCCTCCTCGTAGATGAAGAAGGGCTCCAGGTCGTTGGCGGCTGCCAGCGCCTCCACCCGCTCGCGGAAGGCGTGGTGGTCGCGGCTGAGGGCGGCGTGGACGAAGCGGATGGGCCGCTGGCCGGCGGCGAACTCCGCCATGGCCATGGCCGGGGTGATGCCGACGCCGCCGGTGATGAGATTGATGGGCCGGTCGTTGTCCTGCAGGGCGAAGTCCCCCGCCGGCGGGAAGAGGTGGAGGGTATCGCCCTCGGCCACCCGGTCGTGGAGGAAGCGGGAGGCGTGGCCGCCCTCCTCGCGCTTCACCGAGATCCGGTAGGTGCGACCGTTGGGCGCATCGGAGAGGGAGTAGTTGCGCTGGGTGGTCTCGCCGTCGATTTCCAGCTGCAGGCCGATGTACTGGCCCGGGGTGAAGTCCATCACCGGCTCGCCGTCCTCCGGCTCCAGGACGAAGGAGGTGATCACCGCCGACTCCGGGCGCTTCTCCTTGACCCGGAAGGCGCGCTTTCCGCGCCAGCCGCCGGGCTGTTCGGCGTGGTCGGCGTAGACCTTCTCCTCCTCGGCGATGAGGAGGTTGGCCAGCTCCCAGTAGGCGGCGCCCCACGCCTCCACCACCTCGGGTGTGACGGCGTCGCCGCCGACCTCCTGCATGGCAGCCAGCAGGCTGTTGCCGACGATAGGGTAGTGCTCCGGCTGGATATTCAGGGAGACGTGCTTGTGGACGATGCCCTCCACGGCCTCCTGCAGGACCTCCGGCTGGTGGAGGTTTTCCGCCCAGGCCAGCACCGCACTGGCCAGGGCGCGCGGCTGGCGGCCGTCGGCCTGGTGGGCCTGGTTGAAGAAGGTGCGCACCTCCGGGTAGTACTCGAACATGCGCTGGTAGAAGCGGGTGGTCAGCGCCTCACCGTGCTCGCGCAGCAGCGGGACGGTGGCCTGGACGGTCTCGATCTGTTCGGGGGTCAGGGCCAAGGTCGGTCCCTCCGTCGTTGTGGATTCGCCGGGTCCCGTTGCGAGGGGCGTGCCAGGTGGAGGGGTACCGAATATCAGGGTATTACGATAGGCTATTGTCCGATCGACAGAGCCTTACCATGTCCCTATCACAAGACCTTGTTGAATCCACAAGCCGGGCCGCCCTCCCCGTGGGCCCCCTCATCGGGGTCCTGGAGGAGCTGGCCGGCGGCGCCCCGGCCGCGCGCCTCTACCAGCGCTACCTGGAGCTGCTGGTGAGCGTCGTCCCCGCCGACGCCGTGGCCCTGCTGCGCCACGAGGGCGGCGGCCGCCTGGTGCCGGTGGCCCTGCACGGCCTCCAGCGCGACGCCCTGGGTCGCCACTTCCGGCTGGATGACCATCCGCGGCTGGCCGCGATCTGGGAGGGCGAGGGGATTACCCGCTTCCCCGCCGACTCCGAGCTGCCCGATCCCTGGGACGGCCTGCTCCTCCACGACGAGCACCTGCTGGTCCACGACTGCCTGGGGGCCACCCTCACCCGCCACGGCGAGCCCTGGGGGCTGGTCACCGTGGACGCCCTGGCCGCCGGCTCCTTCGACGCCACCCGCCTGGAGCAGTTGCGCCTGCTGGTGGCCCTGGGGGAGGCGGTGGTCACCGCCGGCTCCGCCGTCCAGCGGCTCCAGCGCCAGCGCGACGCCGCCCTGGCCGAGACCCACGCGCCCGCCGGCGAGCCCCGCCTGGTGGGGGAGAGCGCCCCCATGGCGCAGCTGGATGAGCACATCCGGGCGGTGGCCGATTCCGACCTCACCGTCCTCGTCCAGGGGGAGACCGGCACCGGCAAGGAGCTGGTGGCCCGGGCGCTGCACCGCCAGTCGGCGCGCGCCGATGGCCCCCTGATCACCGTCAACGCCGCCGCCCTGCCCGAGGGGCTGGTGGAGAGCGAGCTCTTTGGCCATCGCAGGGGGGCCTTCACCGGCGCCACCGAGAACCGGCGCGGCAAGTTCGAGCTGGCCGACGGCGGGACCCTCTTCTTGGACGAGGTGGGGGAGCTGGCGCCGGCGGTGCAGGCGCGGCTGCTGCGGGTGCTCCAGGACGGCGACCTCCAGCCCCTGGGGGAGGAGCGCCCGCGCCGGGTGGACGTCCGCGTCATCGCCGCCACCAACCGCGACCTGGCCGCCGAGGTCGCCGCCGGCCGCTTCCGCGCCGACCTCTACCACCGCCTGAGCGTCTATCCCGTGGTGGTGCCGCCCCTGCATGAGCGCGGCGACGACGTGCTGCTGCTCGCCGGCCACTTCGCCGAGCAGGTACGCGCCCGGCTGGGGCTGCGCGCCCTGCGCCTGGATCCCGCCTGCACGCCGCTGCTGCAGGCCTACCACTGGCCGGGCAACGTCCGCGAGCTGGAGCACGTCATCCACCGCGCCGCCGTGCTGGCCCGCCACCGCACCGACGGCCCCGTGGCCACCATCGAGCCGCCCCACCTCCACCTGGCCGAGGATCTCCCCGCCGGGGAGGGCGGCGAGGCCGAGCCGGAGGCGCCCCTGCCCACCCTGCGCGGAGGGGTAGAGGCCACCCAGCGCCGGCTCATCACCGAGGCCCACCGCCGCGCCGGCAGCTGGGCCGGCGCCGCCCGCCTGCTGGGGGTGGACCCGGGCAACCTTACTCGTTTGCGGCGGCGGTTGGGGATGGGGTGAGGATTAGTCCGCCTCTTCCTCCGTCGCCGGAGTCCGCGCCCAGCCCCAGTCGTCGAACAGCACGTACAGCGCCGGGATCACCAGCAGCACCAGCACGGTGATGGTGAGCAGGCCGAAGACCACCGAGATCACCAGGGGCTTGATGGAGTCGGCCTGGGTGCTGGTCTCCAGCAGCAGGGGCAGCAGCCCGGCAATGGTGGTGGTGGAGGTGATGAGGATGGCCCGGAAGCGATCGCGGCTGGCCCGCCCGGCGGCGACCGCCGCCGACAGGCCGGCTCCGCGGTTGGCCTTGATGAACTGCACCAGCAGGATGGCGTCGTTGACCGCGATGCCGGCCAGGCCCGCTGCGCCGATGAGCGAGGGCATGGAGAGGTAGTAGCCGGTGAGGACGTGGCCCCAGACGGCGCCGATGAGGGTCACCGGGATGGCCAGCATGACGATGAGCGGTTCCACGTAGCTGCGGAACTGGAAGGAGAGGACCACGAACACGCCCACCAGGCCGATGAGCAGGCCCCGGGCGATGGAGGCGCCGGTCTCCGCCGAGCGCGCCACCTGGCCCTCGAAGGAGATGTCCACCGCCGGGTGGCGCCCCTGGAACCCGGCCAGCCAGTCGGCGCGCAGGTCGTCGACGATGTTCTGGCCGCTGCTCTGGCGGGCGTCCACGTTGGCCTCAACCGTCACCGTGCGCCGGCCATCGACGCGGGTGATCTGCGCCCAGGCGCGCTGTGCGCGGATGGTGACCACCTCCCCCAGCGGCACCCGTTCCCCGTCGGGCAGGGTGATGGTCTGCTCCGCCAGGTCCCCCAGGCTGTCACGGTCACCGGCCGGCCCGCGCACCAGGATCTCCACATCCCGCGCGCCGATGCGCCGGGTGTCGGCGATCTCGCCGAGCCAGGTGGCGCGGAGCTGGGCGCCCACCTCCTCGGCGGTAAGGCCCAGGCCGTGGGCGCCGGGGGCCAGCGCCAGACTGCGCTGGGGGGCGCCGGGGCGCAGGTCGTCGAGGACGTTGTAGGTGGCCTCGTAGCCGGCGAGGTGCTCGGCGGCCTCCCGGGCGGCGGCCTTGAGCGCCGCCAGGTCCTCGCCCTGCAGGCGGATCTCCACCGGCTTGCCGGCGGGGCCGAAGCCCGGCTCCTGGATGGTGAGGCTGTGGAGGCCTGGGACGGTGCCGATCGCCTCCCGCCAGGCCGCGGTCAGCTCGTCCAGGTCTACCGTCCGCCGCTCGGCGGTGAGCAGGTCCAGCATGACGGTGGCTACGTGGGGGCCTGCCTCGCCCGCGCTGGGGTTGTGGTTGAAGCGGGTCTGCACGGCCTCCACCAGCCGGGTGCCCCCGGGCTGTTCGGGGGTCAGGCGGTCGTCGATCCGGTGCGCCGCCGCCTCCACCCGTTCGGCCACTGCCTCGGTGCGCGCCAGGGGCGTGCCCTGGGGCAGGAGGATGCGCGCCTCCAGCACATCGCCCTCCACGGCGGGCATGGCCTCGCTGCCGATGTGGCCCCCGACCAGATAGCCGCCGGAGCCGAGCAGGACGGCGGCCACCAGCCCCAGTACGGCGTGGCGCCAGCGCACGGCCCGGTCGGCGGCGCGGCCCACCCCCTCGCGGAAGGCTGCGAAGCCGCGTTCGAAGGCCTTCCGGAAGCGAGATTCGTGGCCGGCGGCCAGCCCGGGCACGCTCCCCTTGAGGTGGTGGGGCAGGATCCAGAAGGCCTCCACGAGGCTGGCGGCCAGGGCGGCGATGAGGACGATGGGCAGCACCTCCAGCACCGCCCCCAGCTGCCCGGCGAGGAAGGCCAGGGGGGCGAAGACCACCACCGTGGTCAAAAAGGACGACAGCACCCCGGGCAGCACCTGGCGGGTGCCCTCGGTCACCGCCGCCAGGGCCGAGCGTTGTCGGGCGGCCTGGACGGCGATGTTGTCGGTGATGACCACGGCGTCGTCCATGACGATGCCGATGGCCATGAGCAGCGCCACCAGGGTGATCATGTTGAGGGAGAGCCCGGTCACCGCCATGACGAAGACGGCGCCGGCGAAGGCTGCCGGCAGCCCCAGCACGGCCCACAGGGCCAGCCGCGGCCGGAAGAACAGGCTCATCACCGCCGCCACCAGCAGCAGGCCGATGATGCCGTTGGCCACCAGCATCTGCAGCCGGTCGCGGACGATACTGGTCATGTCCTGGGTCACCGCCAGGCGCACGCCGCCCTCGTAGCGCCGGCGCTCCTCCTCGAGCAGGTCGGCGAGGCGGTCCTTCACCCGCAGCGAGTCGGCACGCAGGCTCTTGCTGACCTCCAGCACCACCGCCCGCTCCCCGTCGAAGCGGACCTTCTCCTCGGCCCGCTCGCCCACCTGCTCCAGGGTGGCGATGTCGCCCAGGGTCAGCTCGCCGCCCTCGGGATCCGAGACCACGACCAGGTCGCGCAGCTCGTCCAGGGAGCGGCGCTGGTCGGTGAGGCGCAGCCGGATGTCGCGCTCGGGGGTCTCCAGGGTGCCCAGGGGCATGTTCACGTTCTGGCGCGCCACGCGGGCGGCCAGCTCCCGGGCGGACAGCCCGTGCTGGCCGAGCACCTCCCGCGGCACCGTCACCTCCCACTGGCGCTGGGAGACGCCGTGGAGGGCCACTCCGGCCACCCCGGAGAGGGCCATGATCCGCTCCTCCAGCCGGTGGGCGTAGTCCTCCAGCCGGTCCCGGGGCATGTCGCCGGCCACCGCCACCGCCGCCACCAGGTCGCTGCGGTGCAACTCGCGCACCACCGGCTCCTCCGCCCGCTCGGGCAGGTCGGTGATGGCGGCCACCTCGGTGTCGATCTCGTTGAGGAAGCGGAGGGAAGCCCCACCCTCGGCCATGGTGGCCACCGCGCTGGCCCGGTTGTCCCGGGCCGTGCAGGTGAGCTCGTCCAGCCGGTCCACGCCCTTGACCGCATCGTGGATCCGGCGGCAGACCTCGTCCTCCACATCGGCGGCGGTGGCCCCGCGATAGGCCACCTCGACGCTCACCTCCACCGGGCGGTAGTCGGGGAAGGTCTCGCGCTGGAGTTCCGGGGCGGCGAACAGGCCCGCCGCCAGGAGCACGAGGAGCAGGAGGTTGGCGGCGGTGGGGTGGCCGGCGAACCAGCGGATCATCCCTCGGTGCCCCCGGCGCGCCGGCGAATCTCTGCCTCCAGGCCCTCGTCCCGTTGCGGGGCGATGGCCATGCCGTCCACTGCCGGGACCGGATCGTCGACGATGACCCGGTCTCCGGCCGCGAGGCCGTCGGTGATGACCGCCAGGTCGTCCTGCTCGAAGGCCACCGTCACCGGCCGCCGGCGCAGGCGGTCGTCGCCGTCGGCGAGGTAGACGGCGCCGTCATGGACGGCAGTGGCCGGAACCACCAGCCGCGGCTCGGCCCCGGGGGTGCCCAGCCGCACGCGTACGTAGGTTCCGGGCTGCAACGCCGGGCGATCCGGCGGGCGGGCATTCGCGTAGGGCTCATCCACCGTGATTACCACCCGGACGGTCCGGGTGGCCGGGTCCAGGCCGCTGGCAACGCGGGTTACCCGCCCCTTCCAGTGCACGGCGTTGTCTCCGGCGAGGGCGATCCGGGCGTCCAGCGCCTCCAGCGGCGTTCGCTCCCGGAGCTGCCGGAGGTCCAGGGCGCCCCCTCCCGAATCCAGGATCCGCGCCGCCAGGGGGCGCAACCGGGCCAGGGGGAGGTGGGCTTCCACCTCGGCGTTCTCGATGCTGTCGGCCCGGAAGATGAGCTGCCCCGGCGTCGCGTGGTCATGGCGCTCCACGGCCACCTCGCTGATGCGCAGGTCGAAGGGCGCCTCGAAGCGGGTATCCGCCAGGTCCTCGCGGGCACGCTCCAGGCGCGCCTGTGCCTGATCCCGCCGTGCCTGGAGCCCCTGGCGGCGGCCGGGGAGGAGGGCCAGTTCGTTCTCCAGCTGGGCCACCGCCTGGCGTCGGGCCACCGTGGTGCCGAGCTGCCGGTCCTGCTCGGAGCGGGCGATGTTGCCGGCGTCGGCGGCCTCGCGGATGCGTTCCAGCTCGCGTTCGGTGAGCGCCAGACGTTCCCGCTCCATCGCCAGCTGTTTCCGCAGGCTCTCCGTTTCCCGTTCCAGCTGGCGCTCCTCGGCCCGGATGCTCGCCAGTTCCGCTTCCGCCTCCTGGATGGCCAGCCGGTAGCGCGTGGGGTCCTGGGCCAGCAGTCGGGTGCCCGCGGGGAGGATGTTGCCGCTGGCCAGTTCGGGGTGGCGTTCCACAATGCGCCCGGCGACGCTGGCGGTGGCGCGCCAGGTCTGGGCGGCCCGGACGGTGCCGTGGCCCCGGGCCACGGCGCGAAAGTCCACGGGCTGGACCTCGATGACCGAGAGGGCGGGAGGCGGCCCCGCATCCGCGTTCCGGTCCGGTGACGGGCCGGCCGCAATGAGCCACACGGCCAGGATGCCCCCCGCGGCCAGCCCGACGATGACTCCAGCCCAGCGGCCGGCGCGCAGGGCCATTATCCCACCCCCATTCGCGTGGCCCCCATCAGTCTTCCGGACCCTTCAGCCCCGGGAAGCGGTCGCCCACGTACTCGCCGTGGCAGGCGATGCAGCTATCCGTCATGCGCCGGTAGAGGTGCAGCTCCTGGCCGGTGTCCTCGGCCTCGGCCGCCTCGGCCAGCTCCGCGGCGGTGGCGTGGAAGCGCTGGTCGCGTTTCAGGAAGTCGTCGGGGACCGCTGCCTTGAGGTCGCGCCGGTCGGCCTCGGTGAGCTCCCGCTTGAGGATGAAACTCGCATGGATCGCCTCGGCGCGCTCCGCCACGGTGGCGTGGTCGCCGGTGACGATGCCGGTGTGGATGGCGTGCATGGCCTCCTGCACGGCCTGCATCTCCTCGGTGAGCAGCTGGTCCAGCCGCGGCGTCAGTTCCGGGGTTACCGGATCGGCGGCCCGCGCCACGGCGGCCATCAGGAACAGGGGCAGCAGGGCGGCGGACCAGCGGGGGAAGGGGGGCATGGCGGGGCCTCGTCGTCTCGGGGTCTGAATGAATCGTGGCACGGCTGATGGCGCGGGGCAATCCGGCTTGCGGGCGCGGACCGATCCGGGGAAAGGCATCCTCAATTCTGACCTCGGGCATGCCGGGAGCGAACGCCGCAGTGGTCGCTAACTATTTGAATCCATAAGCCATTTTTCCTGTTTCCCCCTTCACAGTACCCGGGCCTGGTTGCCAGAATGCGCCGCCCGGCGGACCCCGCCGGTCGTGTCATACCAGTCAGGAGGTGCCCCATGATCCGGATCGGCCCCCGCGGTTCCCAGAACCGCACCACCAACACCGCCGAGATGAAGCCCGAGGAGCTGCGCAAGATCGCCCAGGGCGAGACCAAACATCGGGCCCGGGACCGCAAGCGCGCCCAGGCCGCCCTGGAGCATCGCGGGCTCGCCGCGTAACGCCCCAAGGACCCCGCTTCGGCGGGGTCTTTTTCGTTGGGGGAGTCAGCCGGGGGCCGGCTGGCAGATCGGACACCAGTAGGTGCCGCGCTGGTCGCGGCCGGTGCGGGCGTAGGTGATGGGCGTGCCGCAGCGCAGGCAGGGGCGGTGGCGGCGGCGGTAGACCCACAGGCGCGGGCCGTCGTGGCCGAAGCGGGTGGTGCGCGGGGCGTCGCCGGTGTTGTGGCTGAGCAGGCGGGCGGCGTCGGCGTAGATCGCCGCCAGCGCGGTATCACTCACCGCCGCCAGCGGCGTCTCCGGGTGGAGTCCGTGGAGGAAGGCCAGCTCCGACTTGTAGATGTTGCCGATCCCGGCGGCCACGGTCTGGTCCAGCAGTACGTCGGCCAGCGGGGCGGCGGCCGGGAGCCGCTCCCGCGCCCGGGTCGGCAGGGCCGCGGGGGCGGTGGCCGGGTCGATGAGGTCGGGGCCCAGGTGGGCAGTGGCGGCGTGGCGCTGCAGCCGGGGTGTGGCGGTGAGCGCGACCTCTTTGGGGTTGAAGCAGACCAGCTCCGCCGCCTCGGTGGTCAGTACCACCCCGGCCTGGCGGGCCGGCTTCTGCCACGCGCCCCCGGGCGGGTAGCGGTGCCAGCTCCCCCCCATCCCCAGGTGGACGCGCAGGGCCGCCCGCTCCCCCAGCTCGATGAACAGGTGCTTGCCGTGGGGCACCAGGTCGCCCACCCGGCGGCCGGCCAGGACCGCGGCGGGGTCGTCGCGCAGCCGGCCGCCGGTGAGGGTCACCCCCGCTAGCCAGGGCCGCAGCCCCGCCGCCACCTTGTGGATGGTATCCCCTTCCGGCAAATCGACCTCCCCTCTCGCGCCGCGCCCGCGGGCGCGGCAGAATAACCCCACAACGAACCGAGATGGGGGCCACCATGCAGCGCACCAAGTATCTCCTCGACGAGGATGCCATCCCGACCCACTGGTACAACGTCGCCGCCGACATGCCCACGCCCATGGAGGCGCCGCGCGGCCCGGACGGCAACCCGGTGAGCCCCGATGCCCTGGCCGCCATCTTCCCGGAGGCGATCATCGAGCAGGAGATGGCGACCGAGCGCTGGATCCCCATCCCGGAGCCGGTGCGCCAGGGGCTGGCGCTGTGGCGGCCCAGCCCCCTCTACCGCGCCCACCGCCTGGAGGCGGCCCTGGGGACGCCGGCGAAGATCTACTACAAGTACGAGGGCGTGAGCCCCGCCGGCTCCCACAAGCCCAACAGCGCCCTGGCCCAGGCCTACTACAACCAGCAGGCCGGGATCCAGCGCCTGGCCACCGAGACCGGGGCCGGCCAGTGGGGCTCCTCCCTGGCCCTGGCCGGGGAGATGTTCGGGCTGGAGGTGGACGTCTACATGGTCGCCATCAGCTACGAGCAGAAGCCCTTCCGCCGCTCCATGATGGAGACCTGGGGCGCCTCGGTGGTCCCCAGCCCCTCCAACCGCACCCAGGCGGGGCGCGATGCCCTGGCCGCCGATCCCGACAACCCCGGCAGCCTGGGCCTGGCCATCTCCGAGGCGGTGGAGGATGCCGCCAGCCGGGCGGACACCAGCTACGCCCTGGGCTCGGTCCTGAACCACGTGGTCCTGCACCAGACCGTCATTGGCCAGGAGGCCAAGCAGCAGTTCGAGCTGGCCGGCGACTACCCGGACGCCATCTTCGCCCCCTGCGGCGGCGGCTCCAACTTCGGTGGTGCGGCCTTCCCCTTCGTCGCCGACAAGGCCGCCGGCAGGGACGTGCGGCTGGTGGCGGTGGAGCCGGACTCCTGCCCCACTCTTACCCGGGGCCAGTACGCCTGGGACTACGGCGACTCCGCCGGGCTGACGCCCATGATGGCCATGTACACCCTGGGCCACGACTTCATGCCGCCGGGGATCCACGCCGGCGGCCTGCGCTACCACGGCGACAGCCCCCTGGTCTCCCGCCTGCACCGCGACGGCATCATCGAGGCGGCGGCGGTGCCCCAGCTGGGCACCTTCGAGGCCGGCGTCACCTTCGCCCGCAGCGAGGGGATCATCCCCGCCCCCGAGTCGTGCCACGCCATCCGCGCCGCCATCGACGAGGCCGAGGCCTGCACCCAGAGCGGCGAGGAGAAGACGCTGTTCATCAACCTCTCCGGCCACGGCCACTTCGACATGACCTCCTACGACCGCTACTTCCGCGGCGAGCTGGAGGACTACGCCTATCCCGAGGCGGAGATCCACCGCGCCCTGGAGGGGCTGGACCGGGCGGAGTAGGCGTTTCGTTTGTTGCGAATAGGGGCGGGCTGGACTAGAGTTCAATAGCCAGTCCACAGGAGGTCCCATGAGCGTTGCCGACGACCGCACCCCGCCCCTCGATCCGGAGACCGCGGATCTGGCGCGGTCCAGTGCCGAGGAGCTGAGCCGCCTCCTGGCCCGCGAAGGGGATGCCGAGCGGGCCCGCGTGAGGCTGGATGGTACCGACCTGGTGCTGCCGCGCCAGGCGCTCTCCCTGTTGCGAGATCTTCTCGTGGAGATGGCCCAGGGCAATGCCGTGACCGTGGTCCCGACCCATGCGGAACTCACGACCCAGCAGGCGGCCGAACTCCTGAATGTCTCCCGCCCCCACGTCATCAAGCTCCTGGAGGAGGGGACCATCCCGTTCCATCGGGTCGGTACGCACCGGCGTATTCGGTATGCGGATCTGATTGCCTACAAACAGGAATGTGAGGCGCGCAGCCAGGAGGCACTGGATGCCCTGGTGGAGCAGGCTCAGGACGAGGATATGGGCTATTGAATGGCGTATGTGGTCGTCTATGACGCCTGTGTGCTCTATCCGGCACCGCTGCGGGATTTCCTCCTCCGGCTGGCGGTAAGCGGCCTCTTCGCCGCCGGACCCCGATGATGCCCACGTCCTGGCGGCGGCAATCCGGGCGGATGCCCAGGGGTTGGTCGTGACTGCCGACCGCCTGGCCGAGTTTTCGCGCTCCCTCTGAAGATCAGCAGGCGAAGTCGAAGGGGTGCCAGGGCGGTCGGGCCGGGTGGAGCCACCGGGGCCGGCCCGCGAACCAGTCCCGGGCGCCCAGGGCGGCGGCGCAGGCGGCCACGTCGTGGTCGGACTCCGTGGCCGTCGGGTCCAGGCCGTCGATCCCGTACTCTGTCAGCCATTGCAGGAGCTCGGCCCGGGCGGCGGTCTCCGTGGCGAAGGCGCGAATGGCCGCCAGCGGTGCGCCCCGCAGGCAGAGCGTGGCGCCGGGGTGGACCTCCACCACGCGAACCGGATGGGCGGCGTCGATGGTGGTGAGGGCGTGGGCCAGGGCCACCCCGCGCAGGGTGACGTAGACCATGCGCGGCGCCGTGGGCGGGATCACCGATCCCGGATGCATCCCGCACGCCTGGATGACCCGGCGCAGCTCCGCGTCCGCCTCTCGCTGCCCGCCGCCGGGCTGGTAGGAGAGCGGCGCATCGATCCCCACCACCACCGGCGCCTCCTCCGCCCGTTCGGCCACCCGGACGCGCAGCCCCTCGTCGGAGCCGTCGCACCCCGCCGGGAGGCGGCGCATCCCCTCGCCCTCCGCGGCAAAGAGCGCCACCCCGGTACGCTGCGGGGCGGCCGGGCCGGCGAGGTCGATGCCGAGGAGGTAGCGTTCCCGTGACGGATGCATGAGGTCAGCCTAGCACTCCGCGGGGTGGTAGCGGTGGCACTTTAGCGTACAATATTCTGTACATGTACATTCTGGAGTGGCCGTCATGGATGCCATCAGCTATACCGCCGCGCGTACCAATCTCGCGCGCACCATGGAACAGGTCTGCGAGGACCACGCACCGGTCATTATCACCCGCAAGGGCGCCGGCTCGGTGGTCATGATGGCCCAGGAGGACTACGAGGCCCTGGAGGAGACGGCCTACCTCCTGCGGTCGCCGGAGAATGCCCGTCGACTGCTGGAATCCATCGCCGAACTCGAGCAGGGGGGTGGTGAGGAGCGGAGCCTGGAGGAATGAGGCTCATCTTCTCCGAACGAGCCTGGGAGGACTACCTTTACTGGCAGCGCACGGACCGTCGCACCCTCAAGCGCATCAACGAACTCATCAAGGCCATCCAGCGCGAGCCGTACGCGGGGATCGGCAAGCCCGAACCCCTCCGGCACGCCCTATCCGGCTACTGGTCCCGGCGGATCAATGAAGAGCATCGCCTGGTCTACAAGGTGGACGGGGATGCCCTGCTGATTGCCCAGGTGCGGTTGCACTACTAGCCGGCTTTCGACTTCTTCGGCCCCTCAGCGGGGCGAGGACTCCCAAACCAGCCCCCGGTAGTCCGGTGAGAAGCCGGCGCTGCGGAAGGCGGGGGCGTGTCCGGATTCCCGGGCCGGTTCGCCGTCGATGCGTTCGACGGTGAGCAGGCGGCCGCGGCCGGTGAGGCCGGCCAGGGCGGCGGCGGCCGCCTCCAGGGCCTCGCCGTCGCCGGTGGCCTCATCGAAGGTGGTGATCCGCTTGCCGCCCCCGCCGACGAAGAGGACCGGATGGCCGGCGACGGTGACCACCCAGTCCCCGGCGCCGCGGCGGGGGCGGCTTCCGCCGGGGCTCACGGCCGGCCAGGGCAGGAGCTGGCCCCAGGCGTTGGCGGGGTCGGCGGCGGGGAGCAGGCGGGCGGGGCCGTTGCCCTCCTCCGCCTCGTCGCGGTGGGCGCGTAGGCGGTCCACGGCGCCGGGCCAGGCGAACTGGGCGCCGCTCAGCCCCTCCACGAAGTGGCCCCGACGGACGCGGCCGGCCTCCTCCAGGCTGCCCAGGGCGGTATAGACCGGTCCGAAGCCGCCGGGCAGCCCCTCGGCCCCGGCGGCGGTGCGCCCGGCGATGCCGTAGCGGCGCAGCAGCATGCCGGCGCGGGCCAGGGCGCGGTCCTCGGCGGTGATTCGAGGGTCGGCCAGCTCGGCCACCCGGGTCCAGCGGCCGCCGGCGGTGCGGTGGGTGCGCTTGCGCCCGCGCCCGCCCAGCCCGCGCAGCGGGGCCAGGGTGTCGTTGGTGATCCGGCCGGCCCAGACCAGGTCCCAGAGGGCGGTGCGGAAGGCCTCCGGGGCCACATCCCCCAGCCGCCGGGCTACGGCGCTCTCCAGATCGGTGTAGAAGACCGCCCCGCGCCGGTCCAGCTCCGCTAGCAGGGCGGCGGCCACCGGGTCTTCCGAGTCCGCCGGGTCGCCGGCGGCCGCCTCCGGCTCCAGCAGTCGGGCGGCGTTCTCCCGGAAGAGCAGGCGCACCCGGCCGTCGCTGGTGCCCAGGCTGCCGGCCCCCACCCAGACCACCTCGCCGCCGGCGGTGAGCCGTTCCAGCTCGTCCAGGGAGAAGCCGCGCACCCGGGCGGGGAGGATGGCGGTGGTCCACAGGCTCCAGGGCAGGGCGATCCCCTCCAGGGAGGCGATGGCCTCCTCCAGCGTCCCGGCCTCGCCCACGCCCTGCCAGCCGGGGAGGAAGGCGGCCAGGGTCGCCCCGTCCACCGCCGCCGCCTCCTGGCGCAGGCGGCCCACGCTCTCGCGCTTGAGCCGGCGCAGGACCTCCGTATCCACCCACTCCTCGCCGCTGCCGGCGGGGCGGATGGCGCCGTGGAGCAGCTGCCCCGCCCCGGCGAGCCCCTGGAGGACGGGCTCCACCTGGCCGGCGGTGAGGCCGTAACGAGCGGCCACTTCGGCGGTGGTGAAGGGGCCGTGGTGGCGGGCGTAGCGGGCCAGCAGCCGCTCCAGGGGGCGCTCCACCGGGGCCAGGGCCGACTCCGGCAGGCCGCTGGGGGCCGGCACGCCCAGGGCGTCGCGGTAGAGGCCGGCGTCGGCGGTGGCGATCCAGCGCGGTTCGCCGGCGATAGTGGCGGCATGGGCGCGGCGCTGGCGCTGGAGGTCGGCCAGCCAGGCGGCGGCGTCCCCCGTGGCGCGTTCGGCGGCCTCGGCCCCGGTGAGGTCGCCCAGGCGGCGGAGGAGGTCGTGGAGCTCGTCGGCGTCCCGGGCGCGGTGGTCGGGATCGGTGTGGGCCAGGCGCGCCTCCACGGCTGCCACGGCGTCGGCGTCCAGCAGGTCGCGCAGCTCCGCCTGGCCCACCAGCTCCGCCAGGAGGCCGCGATCCAGGGTAAGTGCCTGGGCGCGGCGCTCGGCCAGCGGGGTGTCCTCCTCGTAGAGGAAGGCGGCGACGAAGGCGAAGACCAGGGAGCGGGCGAAGGGCGAGGGGTGGTCGGTCTCGGCGTTGCGCACCCGGATGCGGCGGTCGCGCACGTGGGCGAGCACCTCGGTGAGGCCGGCCAGGTCGAAGTGGTCGGCCAGGGCCTGGCGGTAGGTCTCCAGCACCAGGGGGAAGGCCGGGTAGCGGCGGACCTCGGCCAGCAGGCTCTGGGCCTTGAGCCGCTGCTGCCACAGCGGGGTGCGGCTCTTTCCGCCCCGGCGCGGGATGAGCAGGCTGCGCCCGGCGTTCTCGCGAAAGAGCGCGGCGAACAGGCTGGTATCGGCCAGGACCTCGGTGACCTGCTCCTCCACCGCCTCCGGCTCGGGGAAGAGCGTCTCCACCGGCGGCAGTTCATCGCCGTCGGCCAGGCGCAGGGTGATGCCGTCGTCGGTGTGGAGGATCTGGGTCTCGGCGCCGGTGTAATCGGCCAGGCGCTGGCGCAGGGCCAGCGCCCAGGGAGCGTGGATCCGGGCGCCGAAGGGGGAGAGGACGGCGATGCGCCAGTCGCCGAGTTCGTCGCGGAAGCGCTCGACGACGATGGTCCGGTCCGAGGGGACGTCGCCGGTGGCCTCGACCTGCTCGCGCAGGTAGGCGGCGAGGTTGGCGGCCGCCCCCGCGTCGGTGGGTACGCGCTCGCTCACCGCGGCGGCGATGTCGTCGGCGGCGGCCAGCTCCCGGGTGAAGGCGCCCAGGGCGCGGCCCAGCTCCACCGGGCGGCCGGGGCCGTCGCCGCGCCAGAAGGGGAGCTTGCCCGGTTCGCCGGGGGCCGGGGTGACCAGCACCCGGTCCCGGGTGACCTCGGCCACCCGCCAGGTGCTCGCCCCCAGGGCGATGTTCTCGCCGGCCCGGGTCTCGTGGACCATCTCCTCGTCCAGCTCCCCCACCCGGGGGCCGTCGGGGGCGATGTGGACCGGGTAGGCGCCGCGGTCGGGGATGGTGCCGCCGTTGAGGCGCACCCGCATGGCCGCGCCCCGGCGGGCGGTGACGGCATCGGCGGTGCGATCCCAGGCCAGCAGGGGGCGCAGGTCGGCCAGGGTGGAGGAGGGGTAGCCGCCGGAGAGCATCTCCAGCACCCCGTCCAGGGCCGCCTCGGGCAGCTGGCGGTAGGGAGCGGCGCGCCGGGCCAGGGCCAGCAGGTCGGCGCGGCGGGTATCGCCGGCGGCGGCGGTGGCCACCACCTGCTGGGCCAGGACGTCCAGCGGATTCTCGGGGATGCGGACCGTCTCGATGGCGCCGGCGAGCATGCGCTCGGCCACCACGCCGGCGTGGAGCAGGTCGCCGCGGTGCTTGGGGAGGATGGTGCCGTGGCTGGCCTCGCCCACGCCGTGGCCGGCACGGCCCACGCGCTGGAGGCCGCTGGCCACGGTGCCCGGGGATTCCACCATCACCACCTGGTCCACCGCCCCCATGTCGATGCCCAGCTCCAGGCTGGAGGTGGCGACGATCCCGCGCAGGGTCCCGGCCTTGAGGGCCTCCTCCACCGCGGCGCGACGTTCGTGGTCCAGGCTGCCGTGGTGGGCGCGGACCAGGGGTTCGTCACCGGTCGCCTCCGCCTGCTCGTTGAGGCGCTGGGCCAGCCGCTCGCACAGACCCCGGCTGTTGACGAAGATGATGGTGGCGGTGTGCTCGCGCACCAGGGCGACCAGGCGGGGGTAGAGGGCCTGCCAGATCCCCTGCTCCCCCGGCGAGGGGCCGGCGGCGCGCCGGTGGGCCTCGCCCAGGATGGGGCCGCCGGCATCGGGGTCCTCCGCCGGCGGGGGTGGCGGGTTCTCCATGTCCGGCACCGGCACGCTCACGGTGAGCCGGATTTGGGGCGGCTCCGAGGCGTCCACGGTGGTCACCGGCCGGTCGCCGGCCAGGAAGCGGGCGGCGGTCTCCGGCGGATTCACGGTGGCGGAGAGGCCGATGCGCTGGGGGTCGCCGTGGGCCAGGGCGGCCACCCGCTCCAGCGAGAGGGCCAGGTGGGCGCCGCGCTTGGTCCCGGCCAGGGCGTGGACCTCGTCGACGATGATGGTCTCCACCGTGGCGAGATTGGCGGCGGCGCGGCTGCCCAGGATGAGGAAGAGGGATTCCGGCGTGGTGACCAGGATCTCCGGCGGGCGGCGGCGCTGGCGCTCGCGCTCGGCCTGGGGGGTATCGCCGGTGCGGATCCCCACCGTGGGCGGGGTGGCGGTCTCCCCGCGCGCCTCCGCCGTGCGGGCGATGCCGCTGACGGGGTTGCGCAGGTTGCGCTCCACGTCGTGGACCAGTGCCTTCAGCGGGGAGATGTAGAGGGCGCGCACCCCGGCCTCGGCGGCGGGCTGGTGGCTGATCCGGTCGATGGCGGCGAGGAAGGCGGCCAGGGTCTTGCCGCTGCCGGTGGGCGCCACCAGCAGGGCGTGCTCGCCGGCGCCGATGGCCGGCCAGCCCCGCGCCTGGACCGGGGTGGGGGTGCCGAAGGCCGACCGGAACCACTGGCCCGTGACGGGATGGAAGACGCCCACGGGATCCCCGACGGTGGCGGGATTCGCGATGGGTCCGCGCCCTTCCTCGTCCGCCCCCGGCGTCATTCCCCGGCTGTCTGCTCCAGGCCGCCCTGGATCATGGCGTTCTCTGCCCGCCGTAGCAGGGCGGCGGTGTCATCACCGGGCTGCCACTCGGTCACGCCGTGGGCGACCACGGGCACGGCCCCCAGCTCCAGGGCCAGCCGTCCGGCCAGCCGTTGCAGCATCTCGTTGGCGCCGGCGGCATCGGTCTCCGGCAGCGCAATGAGGAAGGAGCCCGGCTCCAGGTGGGCGGCCATGTCGGCCCAGCGGAGCTGGTCATGGATGATTCGGGCCACCGCCGGTGCCGGGCTGGGCTGGTCCGGGAGCGAGACGGCGATCTTGACCACCGCCAGCTGCGCCCCGTAACGGCGGCAGCGCGCCAGCTGGGGCTCCAGGCGCATGAGCAGGCCGGCGCGATTGAGCAGTCCGGTGGCGCGATCGGCGTTGACGCCGTGCTCGAACTCGGCAGCCAGGCGATCGCGTTCGGCGGTCAGGTCCTCCACCCGGGTGAGGTCCTCGATGAGGAGGATGGTCATCTCGCCCGCCGCCTCCTTCCGGCTGCGCAGCCAGCGCTGGGGGCGCTGGCCGTTGCTCGGCACCGGGACGGTCGCCCATGCCCCGTCCAGGAGGTGCCTTTCCGGCGGCGGCAGCTGGTCCCGGTGCTGACCGACGAGCGCCTCGCCGGTGGTTCCCAGCAGATGGAGGAGCGTGGTATTAACCGCCCCGATACGGCCGTCCGCACCGAGGGCGAGCAGGCCCAGGGGGGCATGGTCCAGCCAGGGGGGCCAGGGTGCGATGGTTTCTGCCATTGGGTGGTCTCCCTACGTTTCCCGGGACGCGGATGCGGCCTCCTGCCGCAAGGTGCATCTTTTTCATGCCCATCATAGTCGGTCGGAGCGAGAGATGCGCGCCCGCCCGACAGGGTCGGGCCGAGAAGGTGATTTTGCCTTATCATGGGGGGCCGCACAGCCGGAGGCACCATGGCCGACGACCAACCCCTGACCCTGGATCGCGATACCCTGGACCCCGAGGGCGTACGGGACCGTTTCCTGGCCCTGCACGGCCGGCGGCGGGCGCAGATCCTGGAGGCGCTGGGCGAGCGTCAGCAGGACTTCATCCACCTGCTGCCGCTGCTGTTCGACGTCAACCACCCCTCCCTCCCCGGCTACGCCTCCAACCGGGTCCCGGCCGGGGTGGCCGGTTACCAGCCGGATCAGGCGGCCCAGGAGGCGGCGCGCCGCCAGGCGCGGAGCTTCCAGTACCGCCGTCCCGTGGGGGCGCCGGCCGTCCAGGCGCTCTTCCTCATGGGCTCGGCGGGGACCATCGCCTTCACCCATAAGAGCGACTTCGACATCTGGCTCTGCCACGACCCGGAGCTGGACGAGGAGGCCCTCTCGCAGCTCCGTGCCAAGGCCGACGGGGTGGAGGCGTGGGGCGACTCCCTGGGGCTGGAGGTCCACATCTTCTTCGTGAACCCGGAGGCGTTCCGCGCCGGGACGGTGGAGCAGCTCTCCAAGGAGAGCGCCGGGACCGCCCAGCACCTGCTGCTGCTGGAGGAGTTCTACCGTACCGGGCTGTGGCTGGCCGGCCGCTACCCGGCCTGGTGGCTGGTGCCGGCGGAGCGGGAGCCGGAGTACCCGGCGGTGGTGGATGCCATCCTCCGACGACGCTTCGTGGACCCCGACTCGGTCATCGACCTCGGCGGCCTGGAGCGGGTCCCGGCGGAGGAGCTCTTCGGCGCCGGGGTGTGGCAGCTCACCAAGGGGCTGGGTTCCCCCTTCAAGTCGGCGCTGAAGCTCCTGCTCATGGAGAACTACGCCGCCGACTACCCCGATGTCCCCCTGCTCGCGGTGGAGTACAAGGGTCGTATCCAGGCCGGGGAGGACGATGTCCTCGCCCTGGACCCCTACCTGGTCCTCTATCGCCGCGTGGAGGCCTACCTGCGCGCCGCCGGGGCGGAATCGCGCCTGGAGATGGCGCGCCAGGCCCTCTATTTCAAGCTGGGCGAACCGCTCTCGACGGGTCCGGGGGCGGTCCACGAGCGCCAGCCCTGGCGCCGGGAGACCCTGCACGCCCTGACCCGGGAGTGGGGCTGGGAGCCCAATCACCTCAAGGTCCTGGATGCCTGGTCCCACTGGGGGATCGAAGAGGTGGCCGAGCAGCGCCGGGGCGTGGTGGAGATGCTCACCCGCAGCTACCAGGTCCTCTCCGGCTTCGCCCGGGAGCACGGCGCCGATGCCCGGATCAGCAAGCGCGATCTGCACATCCTGGGGCGGCGGCTCTTCACCGCCTTCGAGCGCAAGGCGGGCAAGGTGGAGCTGCTGGGCCAGTTCGCCGGGGACGTCCACGAGGCGCGGGTCACCCTGCACCAGGTCACCGACCGCGACGGCAACGAGCGCTGGCTGCTCTTCCGCGGCTCGGTGCCGCCGGACCAGCTCCGCGGGGCCAACCCGCTCAAGCGCGGTCGCTCCCTGGCCGAGCTGCTGGCCTGGGGCCACTTCAACGGTGTCCTGGATCCCTCGGCCACCCACCTCATCCTCTACCGCGGCGGCTACCAGTGGCGCGCCGAGGAGACGGCCCGCGCCCTGCGCCGCCTGGCGGCCGACTTCCCGGCCCCGCCCCCCGAGGGGGACGTGGACGAGCTGGCCCGCCCGGCCGGGGTGCGCATCGCCCTGCTCCTGGTCAACGTCGGCGCCGACCCGGAGCGGATCAATGCCGCTGCCCGCGGCCAGGGGGGCGGCGATCCCCTGGAGTACGGCGGGACCCACGCCAACCTGGCCGCCGCCGTGGACCTGGTGCTGGTGAATACCTGGGGGGAGGCCTTCTGCCACCCCTTTCGCGGGCCGGCGGCGGTGGCCCGGGCGCTGGCGGAGCTGGCCCGCCACGGCGGCGCCGAGCCCGACCTGCTGGCGGCCGACACCTTCGAGTCAGACCAGGCGGTGGCCATTACCCAGCGGCTGGAGGAGTTGCTGGCGGCGATCCGCCCCCTCTGCCTGGAGCGCGAGGGGGCGGGGCGGCTGCTCTTCCGCGCCGGTGGCCGCTTCTACCTGGTCGAGCGCGGGGCCGACGGAGAGGTGCGGGAGGAGAGCACCTCCGAGCGCACCACGCTGATGAAGTACCTGGGACGTGCACGGCCGACCTTCTCGCCGCTGCACGTGGACCCGAAGGCCCTGCCGCGCTCCCCCCTGGCGGCGCTGGCCCGGGAGAATCGGCCCGGCGTGGTCCAGGTCTTCTACCGCGCCCGGGGCGACAAGGCCGATATCTGGGTCCTGGACGAGCGCGGCTCCCTGTTCCAGCAGACCATGGCCTTCCATACCGCCGAGGCGCTCATCAGCCATCTCGGGCGGTTCCTGCAGTCGGTCTCCCGGCGGCTCACCCAGCTCCGCGGAACGGCAGACCCGGCCGATGGCGAGTGGACGGTGGCCTTCTACCGCGTGGCGGCCGGTGAGAACGGCGAGGTGAAGCTGGTCTCCCGGGAGGCCGTCGGCGAGGGCACGCGTAGCTACCTGGATCTGCAGGCCATCGTGGAGCAGGTGGAGGGCGGCAAGACGGTCTTCTCCGTCTACTGTGATGATGAGGAGCTCTCCAGCCGCGACCACGGCCGCAATCTCTTTACCGTGGTCGCCGATTGCGTCCGGCGGCTGCGCCGCAGCGGTGGCGACTATCCGGTCTACCTTACCGACCTCGATCTGGCGCCGGCCATCGTCGGCGAGCCCCCGGAACAGCTCCAGACGGTCCACTACCTCTTCTACAAACAGCGCCTGGAGAGCCTGCTCAATCAGGCGCTGGAGCAATAGGAACGATGCCCATGAAGCCCTACGCCGAATCGGCGGAACAGAACCGTGAACCCATCCTGGCGGTGATCCGCGAGGTCTTCACCGCCCCCGGCACGGTGCTGGAGGTCGGCAGCGGTACCGGCCAGCACGCCGTGGCCTTCGCCGGCGCCCTGCCCCATCTCACCTGGCAGACCAGCGACCAGCGGGAGAACCATCCGGGGATCCAGCAGTGGCTGGCGGAGGCCGGGCTGGCCAACACCCGCGAGCCCCTGACCATCGACACCCGGGAGGCCGGCTGGGAGGCCGCGGTTATCGGTCCGATGGACGGGATCTTCTCGGCCAATACCGTCCACATCATGGACTGGCCGGCGGTGGAGGGCTTCTTCGCCGGCGTGGGCCAGCTTCTGAGCGAGGAGGGCGCCTTCTGCCTCTACGGACCCTTCAGTCGCGGTGGCGAGCATAATGCCCCGAGTAATGCCGAGTTCGACGCCTTCCTGCGTCAGCGGGACGGGGGTAGTGGCGTACGCGACCTGGACGACCTGGAGGCACTGGCGGCGCGGCACGGCCTCTACCTGGCCGCCGAGCACCCCATGCCGGCGGACAACCGGACGCTGGTCTGGCGGCGGGCGGCGCGGCAGTAGCAAGGAGGAGAGGGCCATGACCCCGGAACCGCAGAAGCAGCGCAACTTCGTCCTCGGCAACGCCCTGCTGGCGCTGGCCGCGCTGGCGATCTTCTTCTTCGGCCCCCTGTGGGAGCGCTTCGGCATCGGGGCGCTGGTGGGCTGGATGGTGCTGGCCGCGGTGGGGGTCTACCTGGTCACCCGGGATCGCGATACCCCGGGTGGCCCGTGACGGACGGCGTTCGCTAGAAGACCAGTCCCAGCCGGATCCCGGCGACCACGCTGTAGTGGTCATCGGGGGCGAGGTCTTGGCTGTTCACCGTCTCGGCGTCGGCCTTCGGCAGGTCGAAGGCGCGCACGTAGGGGGTGATCCCGAGCCGGTCCCGCCGGAAGGTGATGGCGAGCCGGCCGCCCACGCCGCCGGTGCGGTCGAAGGTCTCGGTTCCGTCTTCGAAGCCCTCCACGCGCTCCCGTGTGATCACCGGCATGGCTGCCTCCAGCCGGGTGCGGACCTCCCAGCCGCCCTCCAGGCGGCCCTCGCCCACCAGCCCCACGGGGACGTAGGCGGTCCGTAGGGAGCTGGTGTACTCCTCCCGCGGGTCACTGCCGCCCGTGTCGGCGGTGAAGTACTCGTCGGGCCGGGAGGTGTATTCGGCGTCGAACTGGCGGTAGCCGATCCCGGTGTAGAGGCCCACACCGCCCTCCAGGCGGGTGCCGATCAGGGCGCGGAACTCGGCCTCGGCGACGGGATCGCTCTCGCCGGCGCCGTCGTCGAAGTCGCGGTCCACGTTGCCGCCCAGGAGCCGTCCCTCCAGGCGGCCGAAGGCGGTCCCGTCGCCGAAGTCCCAGGCGCCATGCACGCCCATGAGCGGGCCGCTGCCCTCGGCCACGTCCTGGACGCGGGCGTAGCCGAGGGAGGCGTTGACCTCGCCGGCGGCGAGGGCATTACCGAGGGGGAGCAGGCCGCCGGCCAGGGCGGCGGCCGCGAGGTGAAGCGGTTTCATGATTCCTCCTTGGGCTTCCGTGCCGGGGCGAGTCTAGCACGACGAGGCGCCCCTTCAGCAGGCGCGATCCTCGAGATCGGTCTCGGGCTCGAGATAGCAGACGGTATTGCGGCCCAGCTCCTTGGCCCGGTAGAGGGCGTTGTCCAGCCGCTTGAGCAGACTGTCGGCGTCGTCGCCGGTGCCCATGCGGGTGACGCCCAGGCTGATGGTCACGTGGCCGGCATCGGCCACCGGCGTGTCTCCCACCGCACGGCGCAGCCGCTCGGCCAGTTCGCGGGCACCGTCGGCGTCGGTCTCCGGGAGGATGAGGATGAATTCCTCCCCGCCCCAGCGGGCCAGGGTGTCGGGCTCGCGGATGGCCGCCGCCACCCGGTCGGTGACCTCGCGCAGGACGCGATCGCCGGTATCGTGGCCGCGGGTGTCGTTGAACCACTTGAAGTGGTCCATATCGAACATGATCAGCGCCGTCTGCGTTCCGTAGCGGTGGAAGCGGGCCAGAGCGTTATCCAGTTCGGTATCGAAGCGCAGCCGGTTGCAGGTACCGGTGAGCCGATCGGTGGAGGCCTCCCGCTCCAGCTCCGCCTCCAGCCGCTTCTGCTCCGAGATTTCGTGGAAGACGGCCACGTAGTGCTCCACCTGACCCCATTCATTGCGCACGGCGGTGATGGACTCCCATTCGGGATAGGTGTAGCCGTTCTTGCGCCGGTTCCAGATCTCCCCCTCCCAGTGGTCGTGGACCCGAAGCTCGCCCCAGAGGCGGTCGTAGAAGGCGCGATCGTGCTCCCCGGACTGGAGGAGGTTGGGGTTGCGGCCCACCACCTCGGCCTCGGTGTAGCCGGTGATCCGGGTAAAGGCATCATTGACCCGCTGGATCCGCCCCCGGACGTCGGTGATGAGGATGGCCTGGCCGCTCTCGAAGGCGGCGGCCATGAGCCGCAGCTCCGAGGCGCTGCGCTGGCGCTCGATGGCGTAGCGCAGGGTGCGCCCGATGAGCGCGGGGGTCAGCTCGGCCTTGGGCAGGAAGTCCTGGGCGCCGAGCTGGATGGCGCGGGTGCCCAGCTCGACATCCTCCTGGCCGGTGAGGACCACCACCGCCACGGGGCCGGTCTCCTCCTGGAAGCGGCGCAGGGTGGAAAGCCCCTGGCTGTCGGGCAGGCCCAGGTCCAGCAGGACCGCGTCGAATCGTTCCCGGGAGAGGGCCTGTAGCGCCGCCGCCAGCCGCTCCACCCGCGTGAGATCCAGGGCGGGTTCCCGGGACTCCTCGAGCATGTCGTTGACCAGTTCGGCATCCGCCGGGCTGTCTTCCACCAGCAGGACGCGGTAAGTGCTTGCGGCCGCCATCATCCGGCTCGGGGAGGATAGCGCACGGCGGTGAGCCAGAATTCGCCCAGCTGGCGGATGAGCTCCAGGAAGGCGTCGAAGTCCACCGGCTTGGTGAGGAAGGCACTGGCGTGTCGGGTGTAGGACTCGACGATGTCGCTCTCGGCGGTGGAGGTGGTGAGGATCACCACCGGCAGGGTGTGCAGCTCGGGGTCCGCCTTGATCTCGGCCAGTGTCTCCCGACCATCCTTGCGTGGCATGTTGAGGTCGAGCAGCAGCAGGTCCGGCGCCGGCGCCTCGGCGTGCTCGCCCTCCCGGCGCAGGAAGGCCATGGCCTCCACGCCGTCGCGCACCGCGTGGAGGTCGGCGGCGAAGCGATGGTAGTCGAAGGCCTCGCGCACGAGTTCCACGTCCTCCGGGGAGTCCTCGGCGAGCAGGATGGTGATGGGTCTCATGGAGTTCCGGTGCGGGTCGAACGAGCCCGAATCCTAACACAGCCGGGGCGTATCATCAGTGGTTCCGGCCGTTCCGGGATCAGTCCCCGGGGCTCGGCTCCGCCGGCAGGGTCAGGTGGAGGACGGTCCCGGTTCCCGGCTCCCGGGGTTCGATGTGGACCTCACCGCCGTGGTTCTCCGCCACGCGCCGGACCAGGGCGAGGCCCACCCCGGTGCCGCTGCCGTCGTCGGGGCCGAGCCGCTCGAACAGGCGGAACACCCGGTCGCGGTAGGCTGCCTCGATACCCTGGCTGTTATCGGCCACCGTAAGGATCCACGTGCCCTTGTCGTAGTGGGTGCTGACGTGGACCAGGGGCGGTTCGTCGGGCCGGCGGTATCGGACGGCGTTGTCCAGCAGCTGACGTAGCGCCTCGGTCAGCTGCACCGGGTCGGCCTCCACCGTGGGCAGGGGGGCGGGGGCGGTGGTGATGGTAAGTGCCCCGGCGCCGGGGAGGTCGAGGTCGGCGCGGGCGGAGGCGAGGACGGTATCCAGTGCCACCGCGGTCCGTTCCGGGGTCCGGGTCTGGTAGGCGAGGTAGCGCTGGAGGTCGCCCACCAGCTTGCCCATGCGGGCGAGCTGGGCGTGGAGGTGGGACCAGTCGGCGGCGCCGGGATGGCGCTCCAGGCGCTGGGCGTAGACGGCGGCGCGGCGGACCGGCTCCTGGAGGTGGTGGGCGGCCACCTCGGCCAGGCGCCGGAGTTCGGCGTTCTGGCGCTCCAGGGCCGCCCGGGAGTGCTCCAGGGCGCGCGCCGCCTCCCGCGGCTCGGTGACATCCAGGACGGTTCCGATCATGCGCAGGGCCCGGCCCCGCGCATCGAAGTCCACGCGCCCGCGCTGGTGGACGTGGCGGACCCGTCCGTTGGGACGGATGATCCGGTGCTCGATATCGTATTCATCGCCGGCCAGGGCGGCGTCCACCGCCGCCTGGACCCGCTCCCGGTCGTCGGGGTGGACCCGCTCCAGGAAGGCCTCGTGGGTGCCGCCCCATTCCTCTCGGCGGAGGCCGAAGATGCGGTAGACCTCGTCGGACCAGCGCACGCTCCCGGTATCGAGGTCGGAGACCCAGCTGCCCAGGCCGGCCAGCTGCTGGGCCTCCGCCAGCTCGGCCTCGCGCTGGCGCAGGGCCTGCTCGGCCAGGATGCGCTCGGTGGCGTCCCGCAGGGAGACTAGGACCTGCCACTCCCCGGTGGTGCCCTCCACGGGGGCCGCGTCCACGGCGATGTGGCGGATGCCGCCGTCGGACCAGACCAGGGTGAGGCGGACGTTGTGGACCGGCGCCCGGGCGGCCAGCACCGGGGCCACGGGAAAGGCGTCGGCGGTCGCGCGGTCGGGGTCCGCCGGGGCGATGTGCCACGGCGGAGGGCGGAGTTCGCCGTCGTCGCCCTCGGCGAGGCCCAGAAGCCGGCGGCCCAGTGCGTTGGCGTCGCGGATGGCGCCGTCGCCATCCAGCAGCGCCACGGCCACCACCCCGGAGTCCAGCAGGGCGGCTAGGAGGTCGCCGGATCCCAGCTCACCCCTCACGCCTCGCCCTCCGGGGCGGCGGGGAGGGTGAGGTGGAAGGTGGTCCCGCAGCCGGGGCCGGCGGATTCCGCGCGGATGGTGCCGTCGTGGCGGTCCACGATGCGCTGGGCCAGGGCGAGACCGGCCCCGGTTCCGGGGTACTCCTCCCGGGTATGCAGTCGCTGGAAGACGCCGAAGATCCGGTCGGTATTCGCCGGGTCCATGCCGATGCCGTTGTCGGTGACCCGGATGGCCCACTGGTCGCCCTCGGCCCGTGCCGAGACCCGGATGCGCGGGGTGTCATCGGCCGGTCCGTACTTGATGGCGTTGCCCAGCAGGTTCTGGAAGAGCCGCAGGAGCTGGCCCCGGTCGCCGGCGACGGTGGGCAGGGGGTCGACGGTGATCTCGGCGCCGCCCTCGTCGATGGCTGAGGCGAGGTTCTCCCGGGCGGCGGCGACCACCTCCTCCAGGGCCACGGGCTGGAAGGGGTCGCCCATGCGCTTGACCCGGGAGTATTCCAGCAGGTCGCCGATCATCCCGCGCATGCGCTCGCCGGCATCCACCGCGGTCCCGATGTAGCGCTGGGCGCGATCGTCCAGCTCGGCGCCGTAGCGACGCTGGAGCAGTCCCAGGTAGCTGGCGACGATGCGCAGGGGCTCCTGGAGGTCGTGGGAGACGGCGTAGGCGAACTGCTCCAGCTCGGCGTTGGAGCGCTCCAGCTCCGTGCGCGTGGCCTCCAGGTCGCTGATATCCAGGCCCACTCCCAGCAGGTAGGGCTGGTCCCCCAGCTCCACCCGGAAGCCGGTGAGGTAGTAGGGCGTCCGGGTGCCGTCGCGATGGCAGAGGTGGCCCTCGGCGGTCGCCGCCCCCTCCTCGAAGGTGGCACGGACGCGCCGCTGGATCTCCGCCTGCTCCTCCTCGGGGACGAGGGCCGGCGGCGGCAGGGAGGCCAGTTCGTCACCCGCCCGTCCGGTCACCGCCTCCAGGCGCTCGTTCCAGCGCACGAAGCGGCCATCAACGTCGATGAGGTAGAAGATGCCGGGCAGGTTGTCGAGGATGGCGTCGCTGAAGGCCTTCTCCCGCTGGAGGCGCTGCTCGAAGGCGCGGCGCTCCGAGATATCGCGCAGGATGGTGGAGAAGTGCGCCACGGAGCCGGCGGCGTCGAAATGGGCGAGGATGACCTGGGAGGTCGGGACCTCCCGGCCCTCGGCGTCCATGAAGGCGGTCTCGCCCTGCCAGACGCCCTGCTCGGCGGCGGTGGGCAGACCCTGCTCGCGGATCACGGCCCGCGCCCACTCGGGGTGGGCCAGGGCGCCGGCGCGTTCGCCCTGCATGTCCTCCGGCAGGGGCTGTTCCAGGCCGGTACGCTCCGGATCCTTGCCCAGCATCCGCAGCCCGCCGCGGTTGATGTAGGTGATCCGCCCGTCCGCCCGCGCCATGGAGACGAAGTCGGGGGTGGCATCGAGGATGGCCAGGACCTGGTCGCGCGCCGCCTCGGCGGCCTTGCGGCGGGTGATGTCCTGGAAGGAGACCACCACGCCGGTGAGGTGGCCCTCCATGTCGCGCAGGGGCGCGGCGTAGCTCTCCACCGGGAAGCCGTGGCCGTCCCGGTGCCAGAACCAGTCCTCCCAGGCGTCCAGGGGAGCCCCGGTCCTGGCGATCCGGGCAATGGGGCAGTCGGCCTCCGGAAAGGGATTGCCCCGGTCGTCGTGGTGGTGGGTGAGCTCGTGGGCATTGGCGCCCAGGGCCTCGTCCTCGCTGCCGAAGCCGAAGAGCCTGCAGGCGGACGGATTCAGGAAGGTGAAGCGGCCGGCGGTGTCCAGGCCGAAGACTCCCTCGGCGAGGCTGTCCAGGAGCTGGCGGCGGAAGGCCTCGGCGGCGCGCACGGCGGAGAGGTCGCGCATGATGGTGGAGTAGCGCACCACCTGGCCCAGGCCGTCCCGGTGGGCGATGAGGGTCTGGTAGATGGGGATGGTGTGGCCGTGCACATTGCGCAGGGCGCTCTCGCCGGACCACATCCCCTCGCGGATGGCCCCCGGCATTGCCGTCTCCCGCAGCCAGCGGGCGGCCCACTCGGGGTGGCCGTCCGCCACGGTGAGTCCACGCCGGTTCAGCTCCTCGGCATCCATGCCCAGCGCCTTCTCCAGGGCCGGGTTCTGGTAGAGGATGCGGCCCTCGGCGTCGGCCAGGCCGACGTAGTCGGGGGCCGCCCGGATGATGGCGGCGAGGCGCTCGCGCTCCTGCTCCGCCTCGTAGCGCTCGGTGATGTCGTCGATGGAGAAGACCACCCGCTCCACCTCGCCCTCCGCGTCGAAGAGCGGCGCGCCGTTGATGGAGAGGATGCGCCGCTCGCCATCGGGCCACTGGATGGCGTGGCGGAAGCCCTGGAGCGGCTCGCCGCTGGTCCGGATCCGGTGGAAGGGCAGCTCCTCGGCCCTCAGGGGATGGCCCGCGAGGTCGGTGGCGTGCCACTCCGGGGCGTCGAAGGTCTGGCCGGTGAGGCGGTCGCGCCGGCGGCCGTGGATGGACTCGGCGGCGGCGTTGGCGTAGAGGATCCGGCCGTCGCGGCCGACCATGGTGATGGCGGAGACGCTGGTCTCCAGGATGCGGTTGAGGAGGTCGCGATCCGCCTCCAGGGCCTGCTCCGCCTCGCGCTGGGCGGTGATGTCCTCGACCATGCCGTCGAGGACGGTATCGCCGGCCTCGGTGGTGGTGGCGCGGGCGGAGAGGCGGACCCAGCGCTGGTTGCCCGCCAGGGTCCGCAGGCGCAGCTCGTGGCCCTCCACCTTCTCCTGCTTCTGGATGGCCCGGGCAACGGCGGCGCGCTCGGCGGGGTCGACGTAGAGGTCGCGCACCGGTGTGGCCAGTAGGTCCGCCTCGTCCCCGGCCTCGAAGAGGCGGACCATGGCCGGGTTCACCTCCAGAAAGCGGCCCTCGGGGCCCGGGGTGTTGCGATAGATCCCCACCGGGACGGTGCGGAAGAGGTCGCGGTAGACCTCCAGCTGGTGCTCGTAGCGCCGGGCCTCGGTGACGTCGTGGATGATGGAGTGGAGGTACTCCCGGCCGTGGAGCCAGACCGGGCCGGAGAAGACCTCCACGTCCCGCACCTCGCCGCCGCGGATCCGGTGGCGGAAGCGGAAGTAGAGGCGCTCTTCCGCCGCCGCCCGGTCCATCTCGGCCCGGACCTCTTCCGGGGAGAGGGTGTTGAGCTCCTGGATGTGCCGGCTCCGCAGCTCGCCGACGTCGTAGCCGTAGAAGCGCTCCGCCGCCGGGTTGGCGTCGATGATGCAGCCGTCCTCCGGGTCGATGAGGAGCTTGGGGGCGACGTTGTGGGTGAAGCTCTGGCGATAGAAGGATTCCACCTCGTCGCGCTCGGCCTCGTCGGCGCGCCGCTGCTGGAGGTCGGTGAAGGCGAGCACGGCCCCGCTGCCATCGGCGGCCGGGGCAGCGGCCATCTCGGTCCAGCAGGTACCGCCATCGGCGGTGGCGAGGGGCAGGTCCCGGCGCTGCTCCTCGCCCCGGCCCAGCGCCGCCAGGGCCGCCTCCATCGCCGCCCGCGCCTCGCCGGTGGTCAGCTCGGCGGCGGGGGTGCCCACCAGGGCATCCGCTGCCTTGCCCACCAGGGCGCCCAGGGCCGGGTTGGCGGCGGCAATGGTGCCGTCGGCGGCCAGTTCCGCCAGCCCCACCGGGGCGTATTCGAAGGCGGCGGTGCTCACCGCTTTTCCCCGCTGTCATCCAGGATATGGGGCATGAGTTCGTCCACCCGGGCTACCACGTCGGGGTCGCGGCGGATGGGCCGGCCCCATTCGCGGTCGGTCTCGCCGGGCCACTTGGTGGTGGCGTCCAGCCCCATCTTGCCGCCCAGCCCCGGCACCGGGGAGGCGAAGTCGAGGTAATCGATGGGGGTGTTCTCCGCCAGGGTGGTATCGCGCACCGGGTCCATGCGGGTGGTCAGGGCCCAGATCACGTCCTCCCAGTTGCGGGTGTCGATATCCTCGTCCACCACCACCACGAACTTGGTGTACATGAACTGGCGCAGGTAGGACCAGACGCCGAACATCACCCGCTTGGCGTGGCCGGGATAGCGCTTTTTCATGCTCACCACCGCCATGCGGTAGGAGCAGCCCTCCGGCGGCAGGTAGAAGTCGGTGATCTCCGGGAACTGCTTCTGGAGCAGCGGCACGAAGACCTCGTTGAGCGCCACGCCGAGGATGGCCGGTTCGTCCGGCGGCCGGCCGGTATAGGTGGAGTGGTAGAGGGGATCCCGGCGGTGGGTGATCCGGTCGATGGTGAAGACCGGGAATTCGTCCACCTCGTTGTAGTAGCCGGTGTGGTCGCCGAAGGGCCCCTCGGGGGCGGTGTCGCCGGGGTGGAGGTGGCCCTCCAGGATCACCTCGGAGCGCGCGGGGACCTGCAGATCGCTACCCAGGGCCGGGGCCAGCTCCGTGCGCGAGCCGCGCAGCAGGCCGGCGAAGGCGTACTCCGAGAGGGCGTCGGGGACCGGCGTCACCGCCCCCAGGATGGTGGCCGGGTCGGCCCCCAGGGAGACGGCAATGGGGAAGGGCTCGCCGGGGTGGGCGCGCTGGTGCTCGGCGAAGTCCAGCGCCCCACCGCGGTGGGCCAGCCAGCGCATGATCACGCGATTGCGGCCGATGACCTGCATGCGGTAGATGCCGAGGTTCTGGCGCGGCTTCTCCGGCCCCCGGGTGATCACCAGCCCCCAGGTAATGAGGGGCCCGGCATCCTCCGGCCAGCAGGTCTGGATGGGCCACTGCCCCAGGTCCACCTGCTCCCCCTCCAGGACCACCTCCTGGCAGACCGGGTTGCGAACCTTCTTCGGCCCCATGGTCAGCGCCTTGCGGAAGAGGGGGAACTTCTCGAGGGCATCCCGCACCCCCTTGGGCGGCTCCGGCTCCTTCAGCGCCCCGAGGATGCGGCCGATCTCGCGCAGTTCAGCCGGGTCCTCGGCGCCCATGCCCAGGGCCACGCGCTCCACGGTGCCGAAGAGGTTGCCCAGGACCGGGATCTGCGACCCCTTGGGATGGTTGAAGAGCAGGGCGGGGCCGCCGGCGCGCAGGGCGCGGTCGCAGACCTCGGTCATCTCCAGGTTCGGGTCCACCGGGGTGTCCACCCGCCGGAGCAGGCCGCGCTCCTCGAGTCCGGCCAGGAATTCGCGCAGATCGCGGTAGTGCATGGGTCTCT
Source organism: Thiohalospira halophila DSM 15071 (assembly GCF_900112605.1). Classification (NCBI taxonomy): domain Bacteria; kingdom Pseudomonadati; phylum Pseudomonadota; class Gammaproteobacteria; order Thiohalospirales; family Thiohalospiraceae; genus Thiohalospira; species Thiohalospira halophila. Next base: position 12,591 of record NZ_FOMJ01000009.1, on the reverse strand, counting down.
CGCGGGGTCGGGGACGTAGCAGCGGGTCAGTCTACGGGAGGGTGATGGAGCAAGCCACAAGCAGGAGTGGGCAGAGATTGTCCAAATACTACATTGAACGTATGGTCATGAAGGAGTATTGGTAAGTGACCATTCAATAAATCCCCCATAAAGAGGGGAGTGCGGGGCAACCCGCTTGGGAGGGAGGAGCCCATGAAGCGAAACGAACCGGTGACCCAGCGGGAGTACGACTACTCCGCCCGGGCCAACATCCTGTCCACCACCGACCTCAAGGGCATCATCACCTACGTGAACGGCGATTTCATCGAGATCGCCGGCTTCGAGGAGTCGGAGCTCGTCGGCAAGAACCACAACGTCGTCCGCCACCCGGACATGCCCCCGGCGGCCTTCGAGGATCTGTGGTCCCACCTCAAGGCGGGCCAGCCCTGGATGGGCATGGTCAAGAACCGCCGCAAGGACGGCGACCACTACTGGGTGGATGCCTACGTCATGCCGGTGGCCGATGAATCCGGCAACGTGGTGGAGTACCAGTCGGTCCGGACCAAGCCGGAGCGGGAGCACGTGGACTGGGCCGAGTCGGTCTACAAGAAGCTCTGGGCCGGCAGGACCCCCCTGGCCCTGCGCCTGGGGAAGTGGCTCGGACTGCAGACTCGTCTGTTCACCGGCCTGGTCGTCGCCATGCTGCCCCAGATGGCGGTGGCCCTGACACCGGCGGCGGAGTCGTGGCCGGTGGCGGTGGGGGCGGCCCTCCTCTCCCTGGGCCTGGCTCTGGGCGTGGTCTGGGTGACCATGAGGCCGGTGTGTGCCGTCGTGGCCGCCACCCAGTCCATCGCCGATGATCCCCTGATGCAGTATGTCTACACCGGCCGGGTGGACGAACTGGGCCAGATCCGGCTGGCCATCAAGATGCTCCAGCAGGAGTCCCAGGCCATCGCCGGGCGGATCGCCGACACGGCCGAGGTCCTCCAGGGGGCGACGGACTCCCTGGAGGAGGATGCCACCACGGCCCGGCGCAGCATGAACGAGCAGGGCGACCAGACCGAGCAGGTCGCCTCGGCGGTGAACGAGATGGCCTCCTCCATCGAGGAGGTGGCGCGCAATGCCGGCGAGGCCTCCAACGCCGCGGGGAGTGCCACCGAGCGGGTGGGCGAGGGTCGTTCGGTGGTCAGCGACGCGGCGACCACCGTGGAGCGCATGGCCGACGAGGTGGAGCGGGCGGCCACGGCCCTGGAACGGCTGGCCGGCAACGCCGACGAGGCCGGGACCATCCTGGATGCCATCCGCGAGATCGCCGATCAGACCAACCTGCTGGCGCTGAATGCCGCCATCGAGGCGGCCCGGGCCGGCGAGGCCGGCCGCGGCTTCGCCGTGGTTGCCGACGAGGTGCGGACCCTGGCTCAGCGGACCCAGGAGTCCACCACCAAGATCCAGAATATCGTCGAGGGGCTGCAGGGCGGCGCCCGGGAGGCGGTGGAGACCATGGGCAGCGGGCGGGAGCAGGCGCGGGCCGGTGCCGAGGGGGCCCGCAACGCCGACACCGCCCTGGGGGCCATCAACGATGCGGTGGCCACCATCAACGACATGAACGCCCAGATCGCCTCGGCAGCGGAGGAGCAGAGCAGCGTCGCCGAGGAGGTCAATCGCAGCGTCACCGCCATCCAGCAATCCAGCCAGGCCACCGCCGGCAGCGTCGCGCACGTGGACGAGGCCGCCGGGACCATCGGCCAGCGTACCCGGGAGCTCCACCGGCTGGCGGAGCAGTTCCGCACCCGCTGGGCGCGGGGGGCGATCTAGCCCAGCCGCTCCCCCAGCCAGCGGCCGATGTCGGCGATCTCCTCGGGGCAGACGGCGTGGGCCATGGGGTAGGTCCGGCTGGTGACGGGGTGGCCCCGCCCCTCCAGCGCCCGACCGGCCTCCCGGCCGTAGTCGGGGAGGACGATGGTGTCCTCCTCGCCGTGGGCGAGGAAGACCGGGGTTGCGCGGGTCGCCTCGGGGGCCCGGGCCAGGGTCGCCTCGGCGTCGGGGAAGAAGGTGGACAGCGCCACGATACCGCCCAGGGGCTCTTCCGCGCCGACCCCGGCGTGGAGGGCGACCACCCCGCCCTGGGAGAAGCCGGCGATGACGATCCGCTCCGCCGGGATCCCGCGCTGGCGCTCGGCGGCGATGAAGGCCCGGGCGGTCTCCACCGAGGCCGCGATCCCCTCGCGATCCACGTCCCCGGTAAGATCGGCGCTGGCGATATCGTGCCAGGCCGGCATGGCGAGCCCACCATTCACCGTTACCGATTGGCTGGGGGCGTGGGGGAAGACAAAGCGCACCGTCGGCGGCAGCCCCAGCTCCCCGGCGATGGGCTCGAAGTCGTGGCCGTCGGCCCCCAGACCGTGGAACCAGATCACGGCGGCGTTGGCCGGCTCGGCCGCCTCGACGACGGCGGCGGGGGCGGGCTCGGTGGTCTCGGTCATGGTCGGGCTCCGATGGGTGTGGCGCGATCCTGCCGCTCGGCAGCGTGGAGGTACAGGGGCCGGACATGAAAAGGCCCCGCCGAAGCGGGGCCCGTACGGTTCCCGCGACCCCGGCGGTCGGGGTCGGGGTGGTCGGGGCCTAGTTCTCGGTGCGCTGCATCACCTTCTCGCGCAGCTCCGGATCGTTCTGCATCTGCGAGGCGACCTGGTTGTACTCCTGGACCGAGAGGCCGGCATCCTCCACGGCGGAGACCATCTCCTCCTGGGCCTCGCGCTGGAGGCTCTGGGCCTTCTCGCGATCCTCGACGCTGCCGAGCTGGTCGGCGAAGTCGGACTGGATGTCCCGGACCTCGACGTAGGCATCGGCGAAGCTGTCCAGGGTCTCCGCATTCATCTCCATGTTCGGTGCACCCTGGCCCTGCTGCTGAGCCTGGCCGAAGGCGGCCGGGGCGGTGGCCAGGGCACCGGCGGCGAGGAGGGCGAGGATGGTGGAACGATACTGCATGGGGAATTCCTCCGTTGGGTTGCGACGCCCACTGCTCTGCAGGGGGCATGCCATGTTTGCAAGTTGTTGATTATGTGGTGGTCGGTCCCAGTGTGTGCGAAACCGGCGCCATCGTTCGTGTCACTGTGTCACACCCCGCCGGCCGGATCGGCACTCGGCTCCTCCCCCTCCAGGCGCCGGTAGAGGGTGCGGCGGCCGATATCCAGGATGGTGGCGGCACGCCGCTTGTTGCCATTGGTGACCTTCAGGACGTGGTCGATGTAGCGCCGCTCCACCTCTGCCAGGGTGGGCAGGGAGCCGGGGTCGTCCCCCCAGGGGTCGTCGCCGCCGGATGCGGCCTCCGGTCGCGTGTTGCCCATGCGCTCGGGGAGGTGGTCGGTGCGGATGGTCTCGCCATTGCAGAAGGTCACCGCCCGCTCCATGGCATTGGCCAGCTCGCGGACGTTGCCCGGGAAGGGGTAGGCCTTGAGCCGGGCCAGGGCGTCGGACTCCAGGCCCTGGATGGCCTTGCCCTGGGCGGCGGCGAAGCGCTCCAGGAAGCGGGCGGCCAGGCGCTCGATGTCGTCGTCACGCTGGCGCAGGGGGGCGATGGTCAGGGCGAAGGTCTCCAGCCGGTAGTAGAGGTCCTCGCGGAAGTCGCCCCGGGCCACCTGCTCCTCCAGGTCGCGGTTGGTGGCGGCGACGATGCGTACGTCCACGTGCTGCTCCCGGTTGGCGCCCACCGGGCGCACGGCGCCGTCCTGGAGGACGCGCAGGAGCTTGGACTGCATCTCCAGCGGCATCTCGCCGATCTCGTCCAGGAAGAGGGTGCCGCCCTCGGCCTCGGCAAAGAGGCCGCGACGGGCGCGCTGGGCCCCGGTGAAGGCGCCGGCAGTGTGCCCGAAGAGCTCACTCTCCATGAGGTCGGCCGGGATCCCGGCACAGTTCACGGCCACGAAGGGTCGGTCCGCCCGAGGGCTCTCGGCGTGGACGGCGTGGGCCACCAGCTCCTTGCCGGTACCGCTCTCGCCGATGATGAGGACCGGCCCGTCGGCCCGGGCCACGGCCCGGATCTGCTCGAACAGCCGCTGCATGGGGGCGCTGCGGCCCAGGATGCCGTGGAAGCCGTTCTCCTCGTCCAGGACCCGGCGGTAGCGCGCCACCTCCCGGCGCAGCCGCCGGGTTTCCAGGGCGCGTCCCACGGCCAGGCGGAAGTGGTCCAGGTCCAGGGGCTTGGTGAGGAAGTCGTCGGCGCCCTGCTTGAGCGCCTCCACTGCCTGGGGGACGGTGCCGAAGGCGGTGATGAGGATCACCGCCGGGCTCTCCCCCAGCCCCTGGAGGCGGCCCAGCAGCGCCAGGCCGTCCTCGCCGGGTAGTCGGAGGTCGGTGATTACCAGCTCCGGGACCGGGTCGAGCCGCTCCCGGGCCGCCTCGGCGGAGGCGACGGCGGTGACGGTGTGGCCGGCGTCGGCGAGTTCGTCGTGGAGGAGCTCACGCAGGTCGTTATCATCCTCCACCAGGAGGATGGTGGCGGGATTCGGCTGGCCCGGGGTACCGGCGGTCATGGTGTCTCTTCCTCGCTCGCTCCCCCCCGGGGGGGGGTCAGGGTGAATCGGGCGCCCCCCAGGTCGGGGCTGGTGTCGGCCTCGACCCGGCCGCCGTGCTCCCGCACGGCGCCGTGGACCACGGCCAGGCCGAGGCCGGTGCCCTCGCCCACCGGCTTGGTGGTGTAGAAGGGCTCGAACAGGCGGGCGGCGGCGTCGGGATCCAGCCCGGGGCCATCGTCCTCCACCTGCAGGCGGACCTCGTCGCCGACGGCCTCCCAGCGGGTCCGGACCCGGCTGCGGGCCGCCTGGAGGGCATTGCGCAGCAGGTTGTCCATGGCCTGCTCCAGGCGCAGCCGGTCCATGGCGAGGACCGGCCCGGGCACCGGGCCGTCCATCTCCAGGGTGATCCCGCGCCGGCCTGCCTCCTCCTCGGCGTTGTGGACGGCGGCGCGGACCGCCCGCTCCACCGGCTCCCGGCGCTGTTCGTTGCGCTGGCCGCGGCCGAAGTCCATGAGCTGGGAGACGATGCGCTCCATGCGGGCCACCTGCTCGTTGATGGCATGCAGGGTGCGTGCCTGCTCCTCGTCGGTGGTATGGCGCAGCGCCCGCTGGGCCTTGCCGCGGACCACCGAGAGCGGGGAGCCGAGTTCGTGGGCCAGGCCGGCGGCGAGCTGGCCGATGGCGGCCATCTTCTCCGACTGGCGCAGGCGCGCCTCCAGTGCCTGTTCCTTTTCGCGCTGTTCGGCCAGGGCGCGTTCGGAGGCGTGGATGCGATCCAGCATGTGGTTGAAGGCGGTGGAGAGCTCCCGGATCTCCCGCGGGCCCGCCTCGCTGAGGCGCAGACCCCGCTCCCCGGCACCCACGCGCTCCAGGACCGTGCGGATATGCTGGAAGTGGCGTCCCACCGCGCGGTGGTGGCCGGTGAAGACTACGGTCCCCATGAGCAGGGCGATGATCACCAGGGCGGCGGCCCCCTGCCAGCGGATCTGCTGGATGTAGGCGTCGAAGTCGGATCCGCGCCGGGTGAGCTGGAGTAGGCCGGCGATACGGCCCCCCGAATCCACCAGGGGGACGAAATAGTTGTAGAGCCGCTCGTCCCCCTGCTGATCGAAGCGGCCCTGCTCCGTTCCGGCCTCGGCCAGCTCGCTGATCTGGCCCTCGTCCAGCCGGCCCGCCCGGGGGCCGGAGGAGGCGATGCGATGGCCCTCGGCGTCGTAGACGTAGGCGCCGTAGACCCGGGAGAAGCCCAGAGCCGATTCCACCGCCTCGGCCACGGCTCCCTCGCGTTCCTTGTCCAGGGCGCGGCCCACCGGCTCCTGCAGGGAGCGGGCGATGAGTTCCAGGTCCTCCTTCATGCGCTCGGCGATCTCGGTCTCGAGCTTGGCCAGCGCCGACCAGCCCAGCAGGCCGGCCACCAGCAGGACCGGCAGGACGATGAACCCCATGACGGCGGCTCGCAGGGTGTAGACCTTGCGGAGGATGCGATCGGGCATTAATCGTACCTCTGTGGCTCATGTGTCATGATTACACATCCCGAATGGGCGCGTACCGGGGTCGCCGGCCGGGGTCATGGCCTTTCCGCCGTGGCACATGGCTTGCAGAATGGGCGGTATCCAATCCCTTGAAGCAGGAATCAGACCATGAAGCGACTCATCCCCCTCCTGGCCCTCCTCCTCGTCTTCCCCCTGGCCGCCCCGGCTCAGGAGGGAGACGGCGATAGCCAGGTGCAGGATTGTATCTCGGTGAGCGACGAGGAGCTGGAGATCCACGAGACGGAGCTCGGCTTCGGCGAGGGCGAGTGGCGGGCCCGGGTTAGCAATGATTGCGACCGCGCCGTGGACCTGCGCCTCAGCGTGCAGATGGTGGATGCCGAGGGCGAGGTCCTGACCCAGTACACCGTGGTCTCCCTCATCCCGGCCAACGGCGGCAAGGATGTCACCAAGGAGCTCTACCTCACCTCCCGGGACCTCAAGGCCATGGACTCGGTGGAGTGGGTCATCGAGGGCAGCCGTCAGCCCATGTAGGGACCGCGCCCGGCAGGATGGCCCGGATCGAGAAGGGGCCCCCGATGTCGCCATCGGGGGCCCCTTTTGTGTGGCGGCACCCGTGCGGGTGCCGGCCGCGACGACTAGCTGATGGAGGTTTCCATGGAGTCGGATTCGCCCTTGTTGTCGTTCCAGCTGATGGAGATGGTGTCGCCGGAGGAGGCGCCATCGAACCGGAAGGAGAGGTAGGGGTTCTTGGAGACGGCGGAGCCCATCTGGGCGACCAGGACCTGGTTGCCGTTATGGGTGACGGTCACCTCCTCGATGTAGTGGGCGGGGATCTTCTCGCCGGTGGAGGAGTCGGTGCGCTGGCCGGTCTCCATGGGGTGGGAGATCAGCGTCTTGACGTTGGCGGTGCCGCCCTGGACGGAGGCGCGGGCACGGATGGTGTTGCTGGCCATGGTCATGTACCTCGTTCGGTTGCTGGTGGGTCTGCGCGGGCTGTGTGTTTAGCCGCCGCAGCCGCCGATGGTCACCTTCACCTCCTTGCGGGCGGTGTAGCTGGTGCCGTTGGCGCGAACCAGGGCGATGACGTCGGAGGTCTCGCCCATCTTGATGCGGGTGGAGACGAACCCGTGGGTGTTGTCGGCCAGCTTGAAGTTACTGGTCAGGGGTGTGGGGTTCTTCTCCGAGATGATGGCGATGGACTCGACGCCGTCCATGTCGGTATCGACGGTGATCGGGACCACGGCGCCGTTCTCGGCGATGTCGGGGGCCTTGATGTTGATGTTGTCGGCGGCCTCCATGGAGGTATCGCCGAAGAGGTTGTCGAGGGCGTTATCGACGGACTCGGCCTCGAAGGCCTCCTTGGGCCAGGCGGCGAGGACGCGGCCGGGGGTGACGAGGCCGGCGCCGACGGCGGCGGCCATGGCCGAGCCGGCCAGGGTGCCCTTGAGGAAAATGCGACGGTTCATGATTTTATGCTCCTCCGGAAGAATGCCAGATACCGTTATTAGCCAGCGCGCTTACAGCTGGTAGACGAATTCGACGATCTTGTCGATCTCTTCGTCCGTCAGGATGCCGTGCTTCTTGAAGGGGGGCATCATGGTATTCGGGTCGCGATCGGTGGAGTCCTCGAGCTGGCTACGCAGCTCCTCCTTGCTCAGGCGCGAACTCATGGCCACCAGCGGCGGGCCGATGTTGCCCGCCAGGTTGCCGCCCTGGATCTGATGGCAGGCGAGGCAGTTGCCCTTGGTCCGGTTGAAGGCCAGGTCGCGGCCTTCCTCGATGACCTCTTCGTCCGCAGCCACGGCGGAACCGGGGACCATGGCCAGGCCCGAAAGGCCCAGCATGGCCGCGACGGCGGTGGCGGCGAGCGGGAATCGCATGGGCGTACGCATTGCTTCCTCCTCATCTTATCGTGTCGTGCGCGGCCGGAAGTGTTTCCGGTCCGCCGGCTTCACCCACACCCCGTGGGGAGGCGAATCAAGACCTAGAATACTGAAGGTGTGGCGCTTGGCAAGGGTGTACCCGCCAATTCACTGTTCAAGCAAACACTAAAAGACTGCAACGACCTGAATTGTTGGATTTGTTTTGGGTAGGCGGGGGATGTTTAATGGATGGGAGCCGGCCTTGTGAAGGGAGTATTAGTTTTTCCTAATATGCGCGAGCGCCCATTTCGTTGCCGGTATCGAGGTAAAGCGACTTTCTCCTAGCGTGCCTGGCTGGATCCCTGGCGTGCGCCGGATTGCTCATCGGCCATGGCACGTTGACGGTATTCCTCCATCCGGGCCTGCCAGCGCCGGATGAGCGCCTCGTCCTCGGTGCCATCCAGGGCACGGCGGAGGAGGCGAATCGCCTCGGGAGTGCGCCCGGTGCGGTAGTGGAACTCGGCTAGTGCTGCATCCCGACGTGCTGCATGGCCACCGCCCTCCTCGGCACGTGCCAGCAGCCGGTAGAAGGCCGGCCCCCTGTCGTGGCGGCGCATGTGGTCCCGAAGGAGGGTGCGGGCCTCGTCCGCGCGCTCCTGATCCAGAAGAGTCTGGGCGAGATAGCGAACCAGGCTGGCGTTGCCGGGATAGAGCTCCAGCGCGGCGCGGTAAGTGGCGACGGCGGCTGCAGGGTCGTCGGCCAGGCGCTGGAGCCGGGCCTGTGCGATGCGGTAGGCGAGCCTTTGCGGGTGTTCGCGCCGCAACTGCTCGATCTCCGTCAGGGCCGCCTCGGTCTGGCGCGCCTCGGCCAGGGCCAGTGCCAGGCCGTACCGGGCCCAGCTGGCCCCGTCCTGTTCGCCGAGGATCGTGCGGTAGCGTTCGATGAGGGACTCCGCGTCCTCTTGTATAAGGACGCGGAGCTTGGCCCGGGCGTGGTGGAAATCTCCGTGGTCCTCGGTTGCCTCGATGTCGTAGCTGGCGGCCCGATTACGGGAGTCGGCGATCCGGCTGAGGGTGACGGGGTGAGTCCGCAGGAATTCCGGGACCACCGGAGCCCCCAGGCGGTCCCGCGCCTGGAGCCGCTCAAAGAAGCGCGGCATGCCCTCGGGGTCGAATCCGGCCGCGGCGAGCATGTCGATCCCCACGCGGTCCGCCTCGGCCTCGTTGGCTCGGGTGAAATCGATACGGTACTGGGTTCCCCCGGCCATGGTGGCGGCCAGGGCGGCCTGGCCCAGTTCGGGGTCCTGTCCGCCCAGCAGGATGGCAGCGATGATGGAGGCCGCCATGGGCAGGCTCATGTCCTCCGCTGCCTCGCTGGAGCGCGCGATATGGCGCTGACTGACGTGCGCGATCTCGTGAGCCACCACCCCGGCGAGCTCGGACTCGTTCCGGGCCTCCAGGATCAGGCCGGCATTGAAACCGACGTAGCCCCCGGGGGCCGCGAAGGCATTGATCCGCGGATCCTTGACGATGAAGAAGCGGAAGTCGGTGCTCGCCCCGCTGTGGGCCGCCAGGCGGTAGCCCAGATTGCGGATGTAGGCCTGGAGTTCGGGGTCTTCCACCAGCTCTACGTGCTGGCGCAGGCTGCGGAAGAACTCGGCGCCGATGCGCGCCTCGTCGGCGGGACTCATCACCCGATCCGCGCTGGTACCCAGATCGGGAAGCTCGACGGCGGACAGCGCTGGCGTCCAGAGGGCCAGTGCAGTCAGCGCTGCCAGCAGCGGTCGGCGGCGGGCGCCGCCGACCCGCATCCTCCTACTTGCCCATGTGGGGCGAGGAGGAGTAGCGCTCCATGACGGTACGATCCTTCCAGGTCTTCTCTTCAAGAACGGCATCCGGGATATAGAAGCGGTCTTCCTTGGCCACGGGAACGGTCTTCACGATCTTGACCACATCCTCGTACCCAAGTTTCAGCAGCCGACCGTCGCTGTTGGTCCGCCGCACGATCATGAAGTCATCATACATCCGGTAGACATAGATGGTATCCGGACGCAGCTTGCCACTCTCGTCCCGACGGGTCACGACGTAGCGGGTATGTTCCTGAAAATCCTGCTTATCCAATGGTCTCCCCTCCATTTGTCCGGGTTACGGTTCGTCGGCGACTCTAGCACGCTCCCCCGGGGGCGACAATTGCCCATCATGTCGGCTTATCCGGGGGTTCAAGGATTTGATGGATACTTGGTTGCGCCCGTGACTGGATTGTCATATAAAGCGGGTCGAATATAAGCTTGAGCCGTTGTACTCGAGCGTTCAACGCGGGCATCAGCCCGCATTTCTGCCCACAAGAGTTTCATCTGTGTAAGGAGAGAGAGCATGGCCGACTTTGACCAGGAACTCGACGCCTCGGGTCTGAACTGCCCCCTTCCCATCCTCCGCGCCAAGAAGAGCCTGGCCGGGATGGATGCGGGCCAGACCCTCCACGTCATCGCCACTGATCCGGGTGCCATCAAGGACTTCGAGGCCTTCTCGAAGCAGACCGGCAACGAGCTGCTGGAGTCCAAGGAAGAGGGCGGCAAGTACTACTTCCTCATCAAGAAGTCGTAAAGCCGCAGCGGCGGCTCGGGCCGCCGCCTCCGCAAGGCCGCCCCTCCCCGGAGGGGCGCAATCAGGAGAAAGATCGTGTCGGACGACAAGAAACTCGCGATCATCGCGACCAAGGGTTCCCTGGACTGGGGGTATCCGCCCTTCATCCTCGCCTCCACGGCCGCGGCTCTGGGGTACGAGACCGAGATCTTCTTCACCTTCTATGGCCTCAAGCTCCTCGAGAAGAAGCTGGACGTGCAGGTGACCTCGCTGGGTAATCCGGGCATGCCGATGCCGATGCCGATGCCCGTGATGGCGCAGGCGCTCCCGGGCATGCAGGCCATGATGACCTCCATGATGAAGAAGAAGATGAAGTCCAAGGGCGTGGCCGACCTGGCCGACCTGCGGCAGCTCTGCGTGGATGCCGAGGTCCGGATGGTCGCTTGTCAGATGACGGTGGACCTCTTCGAGATGGATGCCGGCAACTTCATCGACGGTATCGAGCTCGGTGGGGCGGCTACCTTCTTCGAATTCGCCGGCGACGCCGATATCACCCTGTTCATGTAATCTGCTTCGGGCCCCGGGAGTGGCTGCCCGGGGCCCGGCGTTGGCGTGACCCCCCGTCGGGGTGGTTTCCGCGGGCCGGATGGCGAATAATGAGCCGTCTGCGCGCGCCCCGGGCGCGGTGACGACAAGCCCGGCGGTCCGCTGGCCCCGAATCGCACAATGCGACGGCGTTAATTACCCCTCGGGGGTGGACTATAGTCCGGGGGATCGCAACGAACGGCGAAGCAGCAACGCGCCCGCGCCGGGCGCGCCCAATCCGAACGAGGTTGTCCTCTATGGCTACGTACGCAGAGATGCAGGAAATCTACGACGACATCCGTAACGATTTCCGCTACGACCACGAGCTCAACGGCTGTCTCAACTGCGGCATCTGCACGGCTACCTGCCCGTCCGCCCAGTTCTACGACTACAGCCCGCGGGAGATCGTCCAGCTCCTCTGGACCGAGAACGTTGAGCAGATCTACGACGCCATGCAGGAGAAGATCTGGGCCTGCGCCCAGTGCATGACCTGCGCGGCGCGCTGCCCCTTCAAGAACTCCCCCGGCGGCCTGGTCATGATCATGCGCGAGGTCGCGATCAAGCACGGCATGCAGTCCGCGAAGGACGTGCTCCGCCCCTTCGGCCGTGTGATGCTCAAGCTCATCACCACCGGCAACCAGCTCTCGCCGGACATGATCCAGCCCGACCACTTCCCGGACTGGGGCCCGAACATCCAGAAGATCGAGGGCGACCTCAAGACCCTGCGCAAGGCCATCCCGGTGAAGACCCTCCAGACCACCGACACGGCCTGGGAGGTCTCGCTCAAGACGTCCATCGAGATGTACACCATCTGGGAAATGACTGGTGTGATGGACTCCCTGGAGACGATGGACGAGAACCTCTTCGACGTCATCGAGGACTTCATCGATGAGAAGCGCGAAGAGTACGACGAGTGGCTCGAGGAGCAGGAAGAGGACTAAGGTCCGGCCCTGCCGAAAGCGCGCCATCGAGAAAACGGGAGAGAACAGGCATGAGTGAGCACGATCCGAATACCACCGGCGCCGAGGGCGTGGCCGGTCACGGTTCCTTCTTTCAGGACACCAATCTCAACGCCAACGAGGCCGAGGCGGCGACCGAATGGGTGCGCCGTCAGGTGGACCGCCGGACGGTGGACCTGGGTGACCGGATGGACGACATCCGGGAGCACATGTGGGAGCTGGAGAAGGACGGCGAGATCATTGTCCACCGCATCACCGACGACATGGAACCGGTGGAGGTGGAGACGCTGTTCGGCTGGACCAAGCGGGTGCCGACCAAGAAGCTGTGGCACCACAAGTCCTGCGGCCAGTGCGGCAACATCCCGGGCTACCCGGCCTCGCTGATGTGGTTCATGAACCAGTTCGGCTTCGAGCCGGGCAAGGACTACCTGGACGAGACCGACCAGACCTCCTGCACCGCCTGGAACTACCACGGCTCGGGCATCGGCAACGTCGAGTCGCTGTCGGCGGTGTTCCTGCGCAACTTCCACCAGGCCTACGTCTCCGGCCAGCAGCACGGCCACCAGGCCGGCCACTTCTTCCCGCTGGTGCACTGCGGCACCTCCTTCGGCAACTA
>NZ_FOMJ01000008.1:15000-120733 GCF_900112605.1 Thiohalospira halophila DSM 15071 | reverse complement strand
TCGAAGCGGCTCGAGGATGGGTGCATGGTTTTGTTCGCTGGTACAACGAAGAGAACCGGCACAGCCGGATCCAGTATGTCACGCCACAGCAGCGCCACGACGGTGATGATGAGGCCATCCTGGGCGACCGTCAGGCGCGGTATGACGAGGCGAAGGCGGAGAATCCCAGGCGCTGGAGCGGGCCAACCCGGGACTGGCGTCCGGCCGGGCCGGTCTGGCTGAACCCGGAACGGCGAACGGCCTGCGAACCCGATCAAGTCGCAGCATGATGCTCGGGGATACGACAACTAGCTTGACGAACGCCGGGGCGTACGCGCTTCGAGTGGGATGTGGCCCTGAAGCTGCGTACCCCGGGGCTGATGCGGCCGCTACTCGTTGCCGTACGTGATTAAATGGCCGATGACCACCCGAGCTGGCCTAGCCATTCGAACCAGTGCAGCAAGATGCACCCTTCTTTCAAAGACCGAAAAAAGCGCTCCATCAGGTCATTCCGTCCCCGGGTGCCCGGCGTCGTGAGCTCCTGGGTCTGGTCGTGGCCGCCGAAGCCGGGCAGGTAGCCGAGGCGGCTGCTAAGTGCCTAACTGCCTGGGAAGTCGCGCAGACAGCAGCGACCGGCGGGGTTGCGGGCCTCGCAGGCGCACAGGCCGTCCCGCGTCATGGCCTCGACGAAGCCGCGGACCTCGGGGGTCGCCTCGCCCCGGGCGACGCCGAAGCAGTAGCAGATGGGGGCGTCCGCGCCCGAGGCCTTCTGGCCGACGGTGGTTCGAAGGTCTGCCTGGGTGAAGGCCTGTCCCTCGGCATCGAAATAGACCGTGGGGCAGGCCGGCGACTCGCAGAACCAGAGGTTCCGGTGGGCCAGGTCGGGCTGTGCCCAGGGCTGCTGGAGATGGTGCAGGACGGTTCGGCCGGCAACGGAGCGCGCGGTCTCGCCGCAGCTCGGGCACGGCCGTTTGCGAACGGGCTTCGATTCGGGCTCGGGGCTGGCGCAGCAGTCGGACATGGCGGTTTCCTCATTCTCGGGCGCAAGGAGTGCCTCCCAGACCATCTGCCCCAGGTCATACCCCTGGTCGAGGGTCAGGAGGTGCCGGTCGTCGCGATCCTGGCACCACGGTTCGGCGGCGCCCTCGGTGACGAAGTCGACGCCACAGCAGAAGGCCTCGCGGACCCCGTGGCGGGCCCGGGCCGGATCCGGCAGGGTCAGGGCCAGGCGAGCGGCAGGCGGTGAGCCCTCGATCCCGTCCGGGCCGACCCGGAGATGGATCGTCTCGCCGGAGGCCGGACAGGGGCTGGTGACCTCGAGCGTCTCTCCCATCAGGTCGGCCAGAAAGAGCGTGTCCCAGGCGCACCAGGCGAACAGCGCCCGCTCGCCCGCCCGGAGCTGATGCCGCGTGGGCTCCAGGTCCAGGCCCCAGAAGCCGTTGATCCGCCCTTCCTCGTCATATCGAATGCCCCACCAGCGGGAGAGCGTCTCGTTGACGGCCGCTGTCGACCAACCCGAGGCCGCGGCGAGTTCGGCCGGTTCCACCGGCCGGCCGTGTGCCAGCCGGCGGAAGAGGGGGCGGACCAGCTCGCGCCCCTCGGCGCCGAAGTCCGGGAAGATGGGGAGGAGGCGTTCGGTCAGGTGGGTAAGGTCGGGTTGCACGGGGCTGCCTCAAGGGTTCGGGGGGCGACGATTGTAGGGGCGCCACTCGCGACTATCCATGCCGTCCGGGTCGCTACTCCGGGAAGAGTCGTGCGGCGTTCTCCCGGGCCAGGGCTTCGCCGACCTCCGGCGGGAGGTCGGCGAGCCAGGTGCGGGTCGCGGTGACGATGTCGCCGTATTCGGTCCAGCGGTTCACGCTGAAGGTGTCCACGCCCACCAGGAAGCGGTCGGGGTGGCGGGTAAGGAGCTCGAACCAGGCCTCCTCAAGGCGGCCGTCGGCGTCGGTGAGCGTGGGATTGCGCATGCTCAGATCGGCGACGAGGTTCGGGTAGCGGCGGAGGTAGTCGTCCAGCAGGGGCGGGTAGGGATAGGTGCCGGCGTGGGCCCAGAGGATCCGGACCGCCGGCGCCACGGTATAGGCGTGGTCGATGACCGCCGGGTCGCCGTGGATCATGACTACCAGGTCGCGCTCGGCGGCCAGGTGCAACAGGGCCTCGAAGGCGGGGGCGAAGCGGTCCCCGGCGCGGATGTGCAGCTCGCCGATGCCGGCCCAGTCCACGCCCTCGCCGGCCTCCAGCCATTCCCGGGCCCGCTCGGCCACCCCCTCCACGTGCATCCAGTCGGTCTTGCGCCCCAGGCGGCGGGAGATATCCAGGAAGGGGACCAGCCGCGCCGCGCTGGCCGCATCCAGGCGGCGGAAGGTGGTGGCTTCCGAGGCGAGGATCAGCGCCCCGTCGATGCCGGCCTCGGCCAGGGACCGGCCGGCCTCCGCCGGTGAGATGGAGGCCATCATGGCGGGACGGTAGTGGACGTGGGCATCGAAGAGCGGGCCGTCGGCCGCCGGCGCGGTGGCCGGGCTGGCGAGGGCGAAGAGGAGGAGGGCGGCTGCAAGGCGGCGGATGTGGTTCATGGCGGCCTCCGGCGACGGACATTCGAGCGTAACCCCGGGCGGGGAGGCGGACAACGGCGCTTGCCGCCGGGGATCGCCGGGCGGTAGGCTGATTCCGTCCTGTCCTTGTGGGCTTCGCCCACGCCACGAATCGGAGGCAGCCCCGACCCCCATGGATCTTCCCGCCCTTCTGCGGAGCTGGAGCGAGCACTGGACCCTGCGCCTGATGGCCCTGGGGGTCATCGTGGGGGTCCTGGCCGGGGCGGTGGTCGTCCTCTTCCGCATCGCCATCGCGGTGGCCGCCGACTGGTTCACCCTGGGCGCCGGCTTCGCCGGCCTGCCCGCCTGGGGGCGCCTGCTGCTACCGGCAGCCGGCGGCCTGGCGGTGGGGCTCCTGGCCTACTACGTCTTCCCCCGGCATGCGGATGTCGGCGTCTCCCGAGTGCTGGAGCAGGTGGCCTACGGCGCCAGCCACCTCGGGGCGAAGGGGGCGGTGGCGCAGTTCCTCTTCGGCGTGCTGGCTATCGGCTCCGGCCACTCCGTCGGCCGGGAGGGGCCGTCGCTGCACATGGGGGCGGCCATCGGCTCCCTGGTGGGCCAGCGCTTCGGCGTCGACCCCTCCCATCTGCGCGTGCTTGTAGCAGCCGGGGCGGCGGGGGCCTTCGCCGGGGCGCTGGACATCCCCCTGGCCGGGGTGGTCTTCGCCCTGGAGGTGATCCTGGGGGAGTACACCCTGGTCCTCTTCGCGCCGGTGGTGGTGGCCGCGGTCATCGCTACGGTGGTTACCCAGGTGGCCATCGGGCCGGAGCTGGTGCTGGCGGTGCCGGAGCTGCCGGTCCACTCCTTCTGGTATCTCCCGCTGGACTGGCTAATCGGCTTCGGTGCCGCGCTGGTCTCCTACCTGCTCCTGCGCGGGGTGGAGGGGATCCACCGTCTGGGCCAGTGGGCGCCGCTGCCGGAGTGGGCGCTGCCGGCCGTGGGCGGGCTCGGCGTCGGCATCCTGGCGGTGGGGACGCCGGACATCATGGGGGTGAGTTATGGCGCCCTGAACGAGGTCTTCACCGACGGCCTGCCCCTGCTGGCGCTGCTCGCCCTGCTGGGGGCGAAGCTGGCGGCCACGGCCATCAGTGTCGGCACCCAGTCCCGGGGTGGAGCCATCGGCCCGGCGCTCTTCATGGGCGCGCTGGTGGGGGCGGCGGTGGCCGAGGCGACCCGCCTGGCCGGCGTGCCCCTGGGGGAGACGGGGATCTACGCCGTCATCGGCATGGCCGCCGGGATGGCGGCCATCCTCAATGCCCCCTTTGTCGCCATCGTCGCCGTCTTCGAGCTCACCCGGAATCCGGCGGTGATCCTGCCGGTGATGCTGGCCACAGTGACGGCTGCCGTGACCTCCCGGGACTGGTTCAAGGCGCAGTCCATCTTCGCCTGGACCCTCCACCTGCGCGAACTCTCCGAGCCGACCCTGCCGGAGTCGGGGCAGAAGTGCACCGTGCCGGTAAAGCAGATCATGCACGAGGATTTCGACACCCTGCCACGCCGGGTGAACGAGGAGGAGCTGCGCCGCGCCCAGTCCGATTCCGGGATCCAGAGCATCTTCCCGGTGGTGGAGGAGGGCGAGCTGGTGGGGATCATGGACCTGACAGGGCTTCTCCAGGCCGGCATGGCAAGCCCGGACGAGGAGGATGGGCGCGTCGACCTCACCCCCTACCTCGTGGACGCGGAGAACCTGCGCAACCTCTATCCCGGCGACGGCGCGGTGAAGGCCATGGACCTCATGGCCTCCTACGGGCTGGAGGGCTTCCCGGTACGCTCGCCCCGGGATACCCATGTGGTCATCGGCCTGGTGACGCGGGTGGACGTCATCGAGGCCTGCCTCACCGAGATGGGAGACGACCACGGCCAAAGCGAAACGAGCCATTAGGGGCGAGTCGACGACGGATACGGCGAGGAGTAGGATTTTCCCCCAAAGGGCGTCGGGGAAGAGAGTGGTGGACCGCACAGGGATTGGGCGGATAGGGATGCTGCTGTTGTGGTGCGTCCTGACCCTGGGAGTCGCTCCCGGGGCCGGCGCCGTCTCCGGCGTCGTGGCCTTCGCCCAGGATGACCTCAGCAACGACTGGCGGCGCGCCCAGGTGGCGGCAGTGGGGCGGGTCCTCGCCCGCTACCCGGAGGTGGATTACCGGGTGACCGATGCCCGGGGCGATGCCGCCGTCCAGGCGCTGCATATCGACCGCCAGATCCGGCGCGGGGTGGACGTCCTCATCACCAGCCCGGCCGATGCCGAGCTCCTGGACCCCGTCCTGCGCCGCGCCCGCGCGAAGGGGATCCCGGTGGTGCTGCTGGGCCGACGGACCACCAGCGATGCCTTCACGACCTACATCCATCCCGACAATCGTGTGATCACCCGGCGGCTGGCGCGGTTCCTCTTCCAGCGTATGGGTAACGAGGGTCGCGTGCTCATGCTTCGCGGGGTTCCGGGGGCGACGCCCACGCTCCACCGGACCCGCGCCTTCGAGGAGCTGGCGGCCGAGGAGCCGGGGATCTCCGTGACTACCCGGACGGCCAATTATCTCCGCGGCGATGCCATCCTCGCCGTGGATGAGTTCCTGCGCCGCCACGACGGCTTTCCCTTCGATGCCCTCTATGCCCAGAGCGATTCCATGGCCGAGGGCGCGCGTGTCGCTCTGCGCCGCAACGGGGGCGATCCGGCCCGCGTCCTCATCGCCGGCATCGACTACATCGAGGAGGCGCGGGCCGCCATCCGCTCCGGCGAACAACTGGTGAGCTACACCTATCCCACCGGCGGTGCCGAGGGCGCGGAGATCGCCCTGCGCCTGCTGGCGGGGGAGCCGGTGCCGCGCCGGATGCGGCTGGAGTCCCGGCGGGTGACCGCCGAGAACGTCGATGAGGTGGCGCCGATCTTCCGGCAGGACGAGCAGGACCCCGGCCCATGAAGCGTTCCCTCCACACTCGTCTTTTCCTGCTGCTACTGGCCACCGCGCTGGTGCCTCTCATCGTGGTGGGCGTGCTCATGGACAACTACCTCCACGATGTCCACGAGGACTTCGGTCGCCAGGTGACCCGGGATGCCCTGCAGGAACTCACCATCAACCTGAACGCCCAGGCGGAGGAACTGGGTTCGGTCGGTTCGCAGCTGGCTCGCATGGAGCCGGTGATCGCCTCTCTGAATCTCCTTTCCCGCTATCAGGAATCCACCGACCCGCGGCCGCTCATCTTCACCCCCGAGAAAAAGAAGCTGGCGCGCCATCTGCAGGACGTGGTGCAGACCACGGCGGTCACCACGGCCTGTATTCGCCAGGCGGATGGCGAACTGGTGGCCGTGGTCTTCCCCGAGCGGGAAGGGCGCGGGCTCCGACTGGCCATCACCCGGCGGGTGGAGGGCGAGCAGCGGGTCCTGACTCGCCAGGCCGATGGGGAGTGGCGCCTGCTCCCTCGCGAGCAGTTCCCCTTCGCGGCCCGACCGGGGTCGAGCCGGTCGATGTCCCTGGAGCCGACCTACCGTATCCGCCGGGAGGAGCTGGTCCAGTCCGTGCGCCGGCCGGTGGAGCTGACGATGGAAGGCGCCGAGTCCGAGCAGGTGGGTACGCTCCGCCTGGGAGTGGCCATGGGTGATGCGGACATCAAGCGCATGGCCGCCGCCCAGGATCTGGACTTTGCCCTCTTCGCCGCTTCCGGGCGACTCATCCTGGGGCCGTCGGACGCCCCGGACCCACTGGCCGACGGGCATGAGCCGCCCCCGCTCGTCGGTGGGGAGGAAAGCGAGACGCGCATGGGCAAGAACTACCTCGTCCGGAGCCGGAGCCTCGTGGACGAGGCCGGCAACCCCTTCCATCTCAGCGTCCTCTACAGCCGTGGCCTCTTCAATCAGGAGATCGCGGCCGCCCGCTGGGTGGTGGGCGGCGCCCTCTTCCTGGCACTCCTGCTCGTCCTGCCGGCGAGCCTGGGTTTCTTCAGAGGCGCCTTTGCCGGGCCTCTGCGCCAGGTCATGGAGGGTGTGAGTGCCTTCCGGCGCGGGGAGTACGACTACCGGATTCCCGAACTCGACACCCACGAGACCGATCGGCTCGGCCAGGCCATGAACCAGATGGCGCAAGAGGTAAGCCGGCGCGAGCAGGCCCTCAGGGAGACCGAGGAGCGCCTGGCCTACCTGGCTCACCACGACCCGCTCACCGACCTACCCAACCGTCTCCAGCTCCAGGAGCGTCTCCGCAAGATCCTTCGGGACGAGGCCGGGGAGCAGCAAATGGCCGCGGTCCTCTTTCTGGACCTGGACCGGTTCAAGACCATTAACGACAGCCTGGGCCACCCCATCGGCGACGAACTCCTGCAGGCGGTGGCGTTGCGGCTGCAGGGAGCCCTCCCAGAGGGCGCCACCCTGGCTCGCGTGGGCGGGGACGAGTTCACCGTGGTTCTCCCGGAGGTGGCGGACAGCCAGGAGGCGGAGGGCGTTGCCCGCCGGTTGCTGGCCCGGCTGAGCGCCGGCCCCTTCCCGGTCCAGGGGTACGACCTCGGGGTGGATGCCAGTATCGGGATCAGCCTCTACCCGGACGACGGCACCGACACCGCCACCCTGGTCCGCAACGCCGATTCGGCCATGTTCCAGGCCAAGGCGGCCGGCCCCAACCAGGTCCGCTTTTACACCCGGGCATTTACCGAGGCAGTGGATCACAAGCGGCGGCTGGAGATGGACCTGCGGCAGGCGGTGGAGCAGGGTCAGCTCTACCTCGTCTACCAGCCCCAGGTGCACCTGGAGAGCGCCGAGCCCGCCGGGATGGAGGCGCTGGTCCGGTGGCAGCACCCGGAGCTGGGTCCCATCTCCCCCGGTGAGTTCATCCCGGTGGCGGAGGAGACCCACCTCATCCTCCAGGTGGGCGACTGGGTACTCCGGGAGGCGTGCCGAAGCTTTGAGGCCATGCGGCGAGCCGGGACCTCGTGGGGGCGGCTGGCGGTAAACATCTCTGCCATCCAGGTCCACCACGGCGATCTGATCCAGCGAGTCCGGGCGGCGCTGGAGGAGTCCGGTCTGCCGCCCGAATGCCTGGAACTGGAGGTCACCGAGGCGGTCTTTGCCGGGGACGGGGCTCTGCAGACCTTCTACGGTCTCCGGGATCTGGGGGTCCATCTCGCGGTGGATGATTTCGGGACCGGCTTCTCATCCTTGGCCTATCTCAAGTACCTGCCGGTGCAGCGGCTTAAGATCGATCAGTCCTTTGTCCGGGACATGCTCGAGGATAGTGCCGATCGCGCCATCGTCCGTTCCGTGGTGACCCTGGGGCAGAGCCTGTCGCTCTCGGTCATCGCGGAGGGGGTGGAGACCCGGGAACTGGAGGTGGCCCTGAGGGAGGAGGGCTGTCGGGAGGGGCAGGGCTTCTACTATGCCCGTCCCATGCCGGAGGCGGAGCTGGGGCACTGGATCGCCGAGCGCCGTCGGCCGGGGCGGGACGAGCCGGCGGACGGGTAGCCCGAGGCTCAGATCAGCCGTCCACCCCGGAGCAGGGTCCACCAGCGGGCGAGGTTGAGCAGGCTGCCCAGGGCGGCGGCGACGTAGGTCAGGGCCGCCGCCCGCAGGACGGATCGCACCTTGCGCTCCTCCTCGGGGCGGATGTACTCCCCCTCCCGCAGGATCGGCAGGGCGCGGCCGAAGCTGGCGTCGGTCTCCACCGGCAGGGTGAGCAGGTGGACGGCGACCCCGGCGGCCAGACCGGCGATACCGACCACGGCGCACAGGGCCATGAGGGCCGGCGAGCGGGTGGCCGCCCCCACCACCGGCAGGGCCATGAGCGCCCCGCTGCCCACCCGCTGGGCGGTGCCGGCGGCGGAGACCAGCCGGCCCCGCCACAGCAGGGGGGCGTAGCTGCGGTGGTGCTGGAGGGCGTGGCCGAACTCGTGGGCGGCCACCGCCACGGCGGTGAGGGAGCGGCCGTCGTGGACGTCCGCTGTCAGCCGGATGGTGCGCGCCTCGGGGTCGTAGTGGTCGCCGGATTCGGTGGTCTCCACGGCCACGCCGACGAGGCCGAAGCGGTCCACCAAATGGCGAGCCAGTTCGCCGCCGGTCCCGGGGAGGCGCTCCAGAGGGCGGGAATGGCGGCGCATGACCCACCTTACCCACCATTGCGGGCCGAAGAGCAGGAGGAGCAGCAGGCCGCCGGCCAGGATCCACAGGATCATGGCCGCCCCGACCGGGTCTGGCCCGCGCCGGTGAGGTTCAGTCCAGCCAGTACTGGACCCCCACGGAGAAGTGGTTCAGGTCCGGATCGGTATCCATGATGGTGAGCTCACCCAGCAGGTCGAAGTTGCCCTGCAGCCGCCAGGTGGCCCCGACGCCGACCGCCATGCCCAGCTCGTCGTCGGCGGTAAGGTCGTTCTCCCAGTCCAGGTGGACCAGGCCGGCCCGGCCGCGCAGGGCCACGGAGTTGGTCACCGGCATGCGGTAGGCCGCGAAGCCGCCCAGGGAGAAGTAGTCCCGATCACCGCCGCGACCATCACTCTCCGGGCCGATGAGGCTCTTGGAGAACTCCCCCTCGATGCTGAGGTTCGGGTCGACGTTGTCCAGCGGGAAGCCGAGGCCGAGGACGCCGGAGAGGCCGTTGTCCAGGTCCTCCATGTCGGCGACGGCGCCGGTCATGTTCAGGTAGCCCAGCGGCGAGTCGGCCGCGGTCACGGGTGCGGCGGTGAGCGCGGCGGCCAGGCCGAGGGCCAGGCGGGTCTTGATGGGATTCATGGCGGTTCCTCCGTGGGGTCTAGTCCGTCTGTTGCAGTTTCAGCACCATGGCGTCGATCTCGTTCTCGCGCAGCCGCTGGCGGACCGCCTGCAGCTCCTCTGTCCGGCGCAGGGGGCCCAGGCGGACGCGGTACCAGTCGGCGCCGTCGATGGTGACCTCCTGGATATGGGGTTCGAGCCCCAGCAGGCTCAAGCGGGCGCGGAAGCGGTCGGCGTCGGGTTCGGAGCGAAACGAACCAAGCTGTAGCGCCCATGCCTCGTTTTCGCCCAGTTCCGGCGCCTCCCGGGGGCGGGCCTGCTCCTGCTCCTTTTCCTCGGGGGCCTGCTGCGGTTGCTCCTCCGGCTCCGGCACCGGTATCTCCATCTCCGGCAGGATGGAGTAGAAGTCGAACTCCGGCTCGCCGGGGCCTTCTCCCCCTTCGGGCTGGCGCACGGCGCGGGCATCGCGCTCCGTACTTGCCGACGGCGCCGGCCCGGTCCCGGCCGGGCGCTGTTGGCCCTGAAGATGGACCAACAGGGCCACGAAGAGCCCCACCAGCAGGCCCACCACCAGCCAGGCCCAGGCCGGGGCCCCCTCGCGACCCTTGTTGCCGCTGCCCTTGCCCTTCTGCGCCGCCATCTACATCCGCTCCGGAGCCGAGACCCCGAGGATCCCCAGGCCGTTGGCGATGGTCTGTCGCACCGCGCGCGCCAGTACCAGGCGGGCGTCGCGCAGTGCGGCCTCCTCCACCAGGACGGGGTGGGCGTTGTACCAGGTGTGGAAGTCGCCGGCGAGTTCGCGCAGGTAGTTGGCGAGCTGGTGGGGTTCGTGGGCCAGCGCCGCCGACTCCACCACCTCCGGATAGCGGGACAGGCGCGCCAGCAGCGCCTGCTCGTGGTCGTTCTCCAGTCGGTGGAGGTGCTCCCGACCCCCGGCCTCGTCGTGCTGCCAGCCGCGCTCCGCCATCTGGCGTAGGAGGCTGTGGACGCGGGCGTGGGCGTACTGGATGTAGAAGACCGGGTTGTCACTGCTCTCGGACTTGGCCAGATCCAGGTCGAAGTCCAGGTGCTGTTCGCAGCGGCGCATGACGTAGAAGAAGCGGGCGGCGTCGGCGCCCACCTCGTCGCGCAGCTCGCGCAGGGTGACGAACTCCCCGGAGCGGGTGGACATGGGCACCTTCTCGCCACTGCGCCAGAGGACGGCGAACTGGACCAGGAGCATGTCCAGGCGCTCCACCGGCTCACCCATGGCCTCCAGAGCGGCGCGGACCCGGGGTACGTAGCCGTGATGGTCGGCACCCCAGATATCGATGACCCAGTCGAAGCCGCGATCCAGCTTGTCCATGTGGTAGGCGATGTCGGAGGCGAAGTAGGTCCGGTCGCCGTTGTCCCGGATGACTACCCGGTCCTTGTCGTCGCCGAAGTCGGTGGCGCGGAACCAGGTGGCGCCGTCGGCCTCATACAGGTGGCCGCGCTGGCGCAGCCGGTCCAGGGCGGCATCCACGGCGCCGGTCTCGGTGAGGCTGCGCTCGGAGAACC
The DNA here is from genome assembly GCF_900112605.1 of Thiohalospira halophila DSM 15071. Lineage (NCBI taxonomy): Bacteria > Pseudomonadati > Pseudomonadota > Gammaproteobacteria > Thiohalospirales > Thiohalospiraceae > Thiohalospira > Thiohalospira halophila. The sequence goes on along the minus strand of NZ_FOMJ01000008.1, from coordinate 109,942 downwards.
ACTCCTCGTAGACGATCCCGAAGGCCTCCAGGTCCTCGCGGATGTCCTCGAGGATGTAGCCCAGGCCGGTATTGAAGACGCGCTGGTAGCCCCCCTCGCCCAGCAGCTCCCGGCTGCGGCTCACCAGGGCATCGATGTGGGCCTCCTTGTCGCCGCCGGCGGGCTCATCCGCCGGGAGGTCGGCGGTGACCTTCTCCGCCGGCTGGACCAGGGTCGGCCCCTCCGCCCGGGTGAGGCGTTCCGCGATGGCGTGGACGTAGTCGCCGCGGTAGCCGTTGGCGGGGAAGGGGACGGCCTCGCCGTGGGCCTCGAGATAGCGCAGCCAGACCGACGCGGCGAGGATGTCCATCTGCCGGCCGGCATCGTTGACGTAGTACTCCCGGTGGACCCGGAAGCCGGCGGCGGCCAGCAGGTCGGCCACCGCGGCGCCGTAGGCGGCCCCCCGGCCGTGGCCCACGTGCAGGGGGCCGGTGGGGTTGGCGGAGACGAACTCCACCTGGACCCGGCGGTCATTGCCCACCGTGGAGCGACCGAAGGCCTCGCCGGCGTCCAGTACGTCGCCGACCAGCTCGTGGTAGGCCGCCGGGGCCACGAAGAGGTTGATGAAGCCCGGCCCGGCGATCTCCACCCGGTCCACCCGGGAAGAGGCCGGCAGCCGCGCCACTACCTGCTCCGCCAGGTCGCGCGGTTTCATCCCCGCCGCCTTGGCCATGACCATGGCCGCGTTGCAGGCGAAGTCGCCGTGACTCGGATCGCGGGCTCGCTCCAGCGTCCACCCCGGGATCTCGGCGGGGACGGTGCCCTCCGCCTGCAGGGCGGCGATGGCGGTCTCGAACTGGTCACGAAGGTGCGCCTTCATGGGGGCCTCGCTGGCGGGTCTGGAAGAGCGGCGATTCTAACGCACAAGCGCGCCGTCACGAAGCCGGGCCGGTAGTCCGTGTGCTGCCCTTGAACAGGCCCGGGACCCGTGCCGACCGCCCCCGATTGATACTCGTCCCGGTAGAGGCACCGGGCATGACTGCCTAGGTGAGGTCCACCGGATCCACGTCCAGGGACCAGCGGGTCCGGCGCGCCTCGGGCAGGGCCTCCACCTCCGGCAGCCAGCCGGCCAGTAGCCGGTGGAGATCCGAGCGGCGGTCGGCCTGGAGCAGGAGCTGGGCGCGGTAGCGGCCGGCGCGGCGCTCCATGGGAGCCGGCACCGGGCCCAGGACCAGGACGTTGGCCGGGTCGCCGGCGGCGCGCGCGGCGGCGGCCAGGAAGGCGTTGGGCGCGTCCGCCTTGGGCGCCTCGGCCCGCAGCAGGGCCAGGTGGCTGAAGGGGGGCAGGGCGGCGAGGCGCCGCTCGGCGAGGGCCTCGGCGGCGCAGGCGGCGTAGCCCTCCTCCGCCAGCCGCTGGAGCAGGGGGTGGTCGGGGTGGTGGGTCTGGATGAGGACCCGGCCGGGGCGCTCCGCCCGGCCGGCGCGCCCGGCCACCTGGGTAACCAGCTGGGCAAGCCGTTCGGCGGCGCGGAAATCGGCGGAGTAGAGGCCCTGGTCGGCATCCAGGATCCCCACCAGCGTGACCTCGGGAAAGTGGTGGCCCTTGGCCAGCATCTGGGTGCCCAGGAGGATCCGCGCCTCGCCGCTGTGGGCCTGCTCCAGGAGCTCTTCCATGCGCCCCCGGGCGCGGGTGGAGTCGCGATCGATACGGGCCACGCCGGTCTCGGGGAAGAGCCGTTCCAGGGCGCGCTCGATACGCTCGGTCCCCAGGCCGATGGCGCGGACATCCAGGCTGCCGCAGGCGGGGCAGGCCGGCGGCACCGCCTGGTCGGCGCCGCAGTGGTGGCAGCGCAACCGGCCGCGCCCCTGGTGGAAGGTCAGATGGGCATCGCAGCGCTCGCAGTGGGCGACGAAGCCGCAGTCGTGGCAGAGCAGGGTGGGGGCGTAGCCGCGCCGGTTGAGGAAGAGCAGCACCTGGCCGCCGGTGGCCAGCTCCCGTTCCACGGCCTGGATCATGGGCTGGCCCAGCCCCTCGTCCAGCGTCCGTCCGCGCAGGTCGCGCAGCTCCACCCCGGGGGCGACGGCGCCGGCCGCCCGCTCCGGCAGTTCCAGCCGCTGGTAGCGCCCCTCGTTGGCCTGGTGGAGGCTCTCCAGGGAGGGCGTGGCCGAGCCCAGTACCACCGGGACACCGGCCAGCTGGCCGCGGAGCAGGGCGAGGTCGCGCCCCGAGTAGCGAAAGCCCTCCTGCTGCTTGTACGAGGGATCGTGCTCCTCGTCGACGATGATGAGGCCGGGCTCCGGCAGCGGCGTGAAGATCGCCGAGCGGGTGCCGATGACCACGCGCGCCTCGCCGTGGCGGGCGGCCAGCCAGGCGCAGGCGCGCTGGCCGTCGCTCATGCCGGAGTGCAGCACCGCCAGCGGCACCCCCAGCCGCCGGAAACGGGCCAGGGCCTGCGGGGTCAGGCCGATCTCGGGGACCAGGACCAGGGCCTGGCGGCCGGCGGCCAGGGTCGCCTCGATGGCCCGGAGGTAGACCTCGGTCTTGCCGGAGCCGGTGACTCCCTCGAGGAGGAAGGGGGTGAACCCGCCCAGGGCCCCGGTGATGGCGGTGATGGCGGCGGCCTGGTGGGGACCCGCCGCGGGGCCCTCCGTGGCCTCGCCCGCCGGTTCCAGGCAGGAGTCCCGCCCCTGTTCCACCCAGCCGCGCTCCTCCAGCCGGCGGAGGCTGTCCCGCCAGCGGGCATGGGCGGCCGAGAGTTCGTCGGGTCCGGCGGAGCCGTTGGCCAGGTGGCGGAGCAGCGCCCCCTGGACCGGGGCCCGGCCGTCCAGCCCGGCGGGATCCACCGCCGCACCCTCGGCGGTGAGCCACCAGCGCGGGGGGCCGCCGGGGCGTGCCGGGTGGCCGTCCCGCAGCCGCACCGGCAGGGCGGCGGCGAAGACCTCCCCCGGCGGATGGTGGTAGTAGTCGGCGGCGCGGTGGAGGAGGGCCAGGATATCCCCGGTAAGCAGGGGACGGCCGTCCAGCACGGCCTCGGCGCGACGCAGCTTCGCGGCCGGCAGGTCGCTGCTGGTGCCCGCGGCGACGATGACCCCGGTCAGGCGCTGGCGGCCGAAGGGCACCCGCACCCGCATCCCCGGCGCCATCCACGCCGGGTCGTCACCGGCCGGTGGCAGGTAGTCGAAGAGGCGGCGTACCGGCGAGGGAACGGCGACGTGGAGGACGGTTTCGGCCATAGCGGCATGGTAGCACCGCCGCTGGCCGGGTTTTCCACACAACCTGTGGATAACTCTGTTGAGAAGATGCGGGGATGCGGGCCGAGCCCTGCCGTGGTGCGGGTCTCGCCAGTCTGGCCAATGGCTGACCAGTCAATGTAACTTACTGACTTTAAATGGGAATATGTAAGTCATTGAGTTTCCGTGGCGGCTGCTTGTGTGAGTCTGTCAAGGGCGATGAGCCGGGGGCGTGGGTGTGCATAACCGCTCCCTAATCGGGGTGGATGAGGCCGCTCGCACGGAGTTTCTCCGCCATGGCCCGGGCCATGGCGGCCCAGTCGTTCGCCTCGGCTGTATCCAGGTGATCGGCCAGGGTGGTCTCGAACAGGGCGAGCCAGCGGGCCAGCGCCGTTTCGGTAAGGGCCAGGTCGGCGTGGCGACCCATCATGTCCACCGGCCGCGGCGGTCGGTCTAGGCGGCCGCCCATGGCGGTCCACCAGTAGTCCATGACCGTGGCCAGGTGTTCCTCGTCCCCGGCGGCGTGGGCGAGCCAGGGGGCGAGGACCGGGTCTTCGGCCTGGCGTCGGGCGAAGTCGCGCACCACGGCCTCCACCGTCGGGAGGCCGATGCGATCGCAGAGGGGGTTGAGCGTGCGGACCATGGGGGCAAGCCTATCGTCGATGGGGGACAACTGCAGTATTATGCCCGGATCGGAGGAACGAGGTGGATATGACGGCCTGGAATACCATCGCCGAGCGCATCGAGGCGGCCACCGGCCGCCCCTTCCGCATGGCCGAACAGCGCAATCTGGGGGGTGGCTGCATCAGCGCCGCCTTCCGGGTGGAGGCGGAGGACGGTCGCCGCTTCTTCGTGAAGTTCAATCGCGCCAGCGAGGCGGAGATGTTCTACGCGGAGGCCGAGGGGCTGGCGGAGATCGCCGCCGCCGAGGCGGTGCGCTGTCCCGAGCCGGTGGTCTGGGGCGTGGCCGGCGATCAGGTCTACCTGGTCATGGAGTACCTGCCCCTGGGCGGCCGCTTCGACACCGCCACCGTCCGGCGCCTGGGCGAGGGTCTGGCCACCATGCACGGCCGGACCCGGGAGCGCTTCGGCTGGCACCGGGACAACACCATCGGCGCCACGCCCCAGCCCAACGGCGAGATGGCCGACTGGGTCGCCTTCTGGCGCGAGCGCCGGCTGGGCTTCCAGCTGGATCTCGCCGAGCGCAACGGTTACGGGCGTGAACTGCGCGACGGCGGGAACGAGCTCCTGGAGCGACTGCCGGCCTTCTTCACCGACTACACACCGGTGCCCTCCCTGCTCCACGGCGACCTCTGGTCGGGGAACTGGGACGTCACCGCCGACGGCGATCCGGTGATTTTCGATCCGGCCGTGTACTACGGGGATCGCGAGGCGGATCTCGCCATGACGGAGCTCTTCGGCGGCTTCCCGCGGGACTTCTATGCCGCCTACGACGCCGTCTGGGCCCGGGATGGCGGTTACGGCGTCCGCCGGGATCTCTACAATCTCTACCACATCCTCAACCACCTGAATCTGTTCGGGACGGCCTACCTCGGGCGGGCGCGCAGCCTCATCGAGCGGCTGAACAGCGAGGCGCGATGAACGAGCAGCTCGAAGGCGGCCACCGACCCCGTTTCCAGCCGGCCTGGCTGGGTCCGCGCTACTGGCCCACCTGGCTGGGGCTGGGCTTCTTCGCCCTGCTGGCCCTGGCGCCCAAGGTCGTCCGGCGCAGCCTCGCCCGCTGGGTGGGCAACTACTGGTATCGGCGCAATCAGCGGCGGCGTTCCGTCGTCGAGGCCAACCTGCGCCTGTGCTTCCCGGATTGGGGTGAGGAGCAGCGCGCCGAGGTGGCCCGGGACAGCTTCCGGGTCATGGCCCAGGCCTCCCTGGACTACGCCCTCCTGTGGTGGGCGCCGGCCCGCTATCTGGACCGGATCATCCGGGTCGAGGGCTGGGAGCACGTGGAGGCGGCGCTGCGCGACGGGCACAACGTCGTGATGTTCACCGGCCACAGCGCCGCCCTGGATGCCCTGGGTGTGGCCATCACCCGCCGCATGCCCACCGTGGGCATGATGCAGCGGGTGAAGAATCCCATCATCGACTGGCTCATCGCCCGGGGCCGGACCCGCTTCCAGGGCAAGGTCTACCTGCGCGACGCCGGGCTGCGGCCCATCCTTCAGGACATGCGCGCCGGACTGGCCTTCTACTACCAGCCCGACGAGGACCTGGCCCACGTGCCGGGGAGCGAGTGGGTCTTCGCCCCCTTCTTCGGCGAGCCCAAGGCCACTCTGACCAGCCTGGGCCGCCTGACGAAGATCGCCCGGGCGCGGGCGATCCCCTGCATGGGCTATTCGGAGCGGGACGGGTCCGGCTGGCGGGTGCGGTTCGACCCGCCGCTGGAGGGCTTCCCCAGCGGGGATGCCGAATCGGATGCCACCGCCATGAATACGGCCCTGGAGCGACTGGTGGCGGCGGACCCGGCGCAGTACATGTGGACCCTGCGCTGGTTCAAGACCCGGCCCGAGGGTGTTCCCACTCCCTACCCGAGCCGCCGTCGAGGAACGGGGGAGGACGAGACATGAGCCGCAAACGCGAGAACTGGAACCTCACGCCCCGGGCGGGTGGCCGCAAGGACCGTTCCCGCCTCTCCGGCCTCCTGCTGCTGATCCTGCTGCTTCTGGCCCTGGGCGTGGCCGCGCTCTTCATGGGCGGTCTGGTCGAGGGGCCGGGGACGCCCGGTGAGGACGGTCGCATCCCGCTGGAGCTGCCGGACCGGGAGCGCCACCCGGTACCGGAGGGGGTGGACCGGCCATGACCGCGCTGCTGCTGGCCCCCGGGATCCTGGCCCTGCTGGTGGAGCTGACGGTGCGGGGCGGCTACGATCTGCTGCTCATCGCCAGCGGCCTGACCCTGGCAACCGGTGTGCTGGCAGCCCTGGCCCTGCACCGCGCCCCGCGCTGGGCGCTGGCCCTGGTTCTCATCTGGGCGGGGACCACTCTCTCCACCTGGATGGCCTTCCAGCTCATCGTCCTGGGTCTGCCCGTCTCCTCCTTCCTGGCGCTCTCCACGGCCCTGGCAGTAGCGGCCGTGGTGCCGACCGTCGCCGCCTGGCGCATCGGGCGCAACCCCGGCTAGCCCCTCGCTCCGCCCTCCCTGGCGGGGCGGTCAGGAATCCGGTTCGGGATCGTCCGGGATCCCCTCGGGTGCCATGAGGGGGCGCAGGGTGTGTTCCAGATTGCCGAACAGCCGGGGTATCCGGTCCTCCTCCGCGGCCAGCAGCGCCTTGGCGTGCTCGCGCTCGGTGGGGGCGCCGAAGCAGGCGGGGCAGGAGTCGGGGATCACCGGTAGCCCGGCCCGTTCGGCGAAGTCGGCCAGCTGGCGCTCCCGGACCAGGGCGAAGGGCCGGATCACGCGCAGGTCCCCGGCATTGATGCGGTAGTGGGCCTGCATTGTACGTAGCTGACCGCCGTGGAAGGCGGACATGAGGAAGCTCTCCGCCAGATCGTCCAGGTGCTGACCCAGGGCGAGTACGTTGTAGCCGCCCTCCCGCGCCGCGGTGTACATCATTCCCCGCTTCATGCGCGAGCAGAAGGAGCAGAAGGAGTCCCCCTGCATGCGCTCCTGCGCCTCCTCCTGGAGGGGCTGGGTGCGGTAGTAGTAGTCGATGCCGCGCGCGGCCATCCACTCCTTGAGCGGCGACGGGTCGAACCCCTCCACCTGGGGGTCTATAGTTACCGCACCGACCTCGAAGTGCACCGGCGCGTAGGTCGCCAGATGGCGCAGTACGGTGACCAGGGTCAGGGAATCCTTGCCCCCGGAGACGGCCACCAGGATGCGGTCGCCGTCCCGGATCATGTCGAAGTCGCGGATGGTCTTGCCAACCGGCCGCAGCAGGGCCTTGGGAGGACGGAGCGTGGACTCGGAAGCGGGTTCGTTCATGGCGGCCAATGCTACGCAGGCCCCGGCCCGTGAGCCATCATGAATACCGACCGCGGAGTCAGGCATTCGGCTGACTGCTTTCTCGGCAGGAGACCGATTTGGTCCCTGGAATCAGCAAGATGGGGCCTCCGACTGCAGAGGGGGCAAAAACGTGGTAGTCTATTCGACTATTCATGCAAATTTCCCTTCGCCCTCGCGGCGCCACCCATCAACGTCCACAGGCGGTTCATGCGACTGCCCGGGAGATGATCGGTCATGAAAAACGAGCGACAGCAACGGCTTGAAGAAGAACTCTCCAAGCGCATCCTGATCCTTGACGGAGCCATGGGCTCCCTCATCCAGACCTACCAGCTCGAGGAAGAGGACTTCCGCGGCGAGCGGCTCAAGGACCATCCCAGCGACCTCAAGGGCAACAACGACATGCTTGCCCTGTCGCAGCCGGATATCCTGCGCGAGACCCATACCGAGTACCTGAAGGCCGGTGCCGACATCATCGAGACCAACACCTTCAGCTGCACCTCCATTGCCCAGGCGGACTACCAGATGGAGGACTGGGTCTACGAGCTGAACTACGAGTCGGCGCTCATCGCCCGCGAGGCGGCGGACGCCATGACCGAGCAGACCCCGGACAAGCCGCGCTTCGTCACCGGTGTTCTCGGCCCGACGAACCGCACGGCCTCCATCTCGCCGGACGTGAATAATCCCGGCTACCGGAACGTCACCTTCGACGAGCTCGCCGAGGCGTACAAGGAAGCGGTGCATGGTCTCCATGAGGGGGGCGTGGATGCCGTCCTCATCGAGACCATCTTCGACACCCTGAACGCCAAGGCGGCGGTCTACGCGGTGAAGCAGTACTGCGACGAAAAGGGCATCGACCTGCCCATCATGATCTCGGGCACCATCACGGACGCCTCCGGCCGGACCCTCTCCGGCCAGACCGCCGAGGCCTTCTACAACAGCCTCGCCCACGCCGACCCGCTCTCCATCGGCTTCAACTGCGCCCTGGGCGCCGCGGAGCTGCGCCAGTACGTGGAGGAGCTCTCCGAGAAGAGCAAGTTCCGCGTCTCGGCGCACCCCAACGCCGGCCTGCCCAACGAGTTCGGCGAGTACGAGCAGGAGCCGGCGGAGATGGCCGCCCACATCAAGGAGTGGGCCGAGGCCGGGTTCCTGAACATCGTCGGCGGTTGCTGCGGCACCACCCCGGACCACATCAAGGCCATCGCCGAGGCGGTGGAGTCCATCCAGCCGCGCCAGCTCCCCGAGCGGCCCCCGCGCATGCGCCTCGCCGGGCTGGAGCCGTGCAACGTCGGCCCCGAGCTGGGCTTCGTAAACATCGGTGAGCGGACCAACGTCACCGGTTCCGCCCGCTTCAAGCGCCTCATCAAGGAAGAGGACTACGACACCGCCCTGGACGTGGCGCGCAACCAGGTGGAGGGCGGCGCCCAGGTCATCGACATCAACATGGACGAGGGCATGCTCGACGGCGAGCAGGCCATGATCGAGTTCCTCAACCTAGTGGCCTCCGAGCCGGAGATCGCCAAGGTCCCGGTGATGGTGGACTCCTCCAAGTGGGACATCATGGTCGCCGGCCTCAAGCGGATGCAGGGCAAGGGCCTGGTGAACTCCATCTCCCTCAAGGAGGGCGAGGAGAACTTCATTAACCAGGCCAAGGAGCTGCGCCGGCTGGGTGCCGCGGTGACCGTCATGGCCTTCGACGAGGAGGGCCAGGCGGACACCTTCGAGCGCAAGACCGAGATCTGCGAGCGCGCCTACAAGGTGCTCACCGAGAAGGCTGGCTTCCCGGGTGAGGATGTGGTCTTCGACCCGAACATCTTCGCCATCGCCACCGGCATCGAGGAGCACAACAACTACGGCGTCGACTTCATCGAGGCCTGCCGCTGGATCCGGGACAATCTGCCGGAGACCCACATCTCCGGCGGCGTCTCCAACATCTCCTTCTCCTTCCGCGGCAATGACGCGGTGCGCGAGGCGATCCACGCCGTCTTCCTCTACCACGCTACCCAGGCCGGCCTGGACATGGGCATCGTCAATCCCGCCCAGCTCGCCGTCTACGACGACATCGCCCCGGATCTCCGGGAGCTGGTGGAGGACGTGGTCCTCAACCGCGACCCCGAGGGCACCGAGAAGCTCCTGGACGCCGCCGAGCGCTTCAAGGGCGAGGGCGGCGGGGGTTCCGCGCCCAAGGAGGACCTGGAGTGGCGCGAGTGGCCGGTGGGCAAGCGTCTGGAGCACGCGCTAGTCAAGGGTATCGACACCTACGTCGACGAGGACACCGAGGCCTGCCGCCAGGAGTTCCCGTCGCCGCTGGACGTCATCGAGGGCCCGCTGATGGACGGCATGAACGTCGTCGGCGACCTCTTCGGCGAGGGCAAGATGTTCCTGCCGCAGGTGGTGAAGTCCGCCCGCGTCATGAAGAAGGCCACCGCCTACCTCTTCCCCTACATCGAGGCGGAGAAGCAGGGCAGCTCCAACGCCGGCAAGATCCTCCTGGCCACCGTGAAGGGCGACGTCCACGACATCGGCAAGAACATCGTCTCCGTCGTCCTCCAGTGCAACAGCTTCGAGGTCATCGACATGGGCGTGATGCAGCCCGCCCAGGACATCCTCGACAAGGCGAAGGAGGAGAACGTCGACATCATCGGCCTCTCCGGCCTCATCACGCCTTCCCTGGACGAGATGGTCCACATCGCCAAGGAGATGGAGCGTCAGGGCTTCGATATCCCGGTGATGATCGGCGGTGCGACCACCTCGCGTGCCCACACGGCGGTGAAGATCGACCAGAACTACCACGGCTGCTCGGTCTACGTGAAGGACGCCTCCCGCGCGGTGGGCGTGGCCCAGAAGCTGGTGGGCAGCAACAAGGACGAGTACATCAAGGAGATCAAGGCCGACTACGAGAAGGCCCGGGAGCAGCACGCCGGCCGGCAGGCCAAGACCAAGTGGGTGGGCCTCGAGAAGGCGCGGGAGAACGGCGCCAGCCTCGACTGGACCGCCTACGATCCGCCGGCGCCGCAGAAGCCTGGTGTCACCGTCTTCGAGGACTTCCCCATGTCCGAGATCGCGGAGTACATCGACTGGACGCCCTTCTTCCACTCCTGGCAGCTCAAGGGCAGCTACCCCAAGATCCTCGATGACGAGGAGAAGGGGCCGGAGGCGCGCAAGCTCTTCGAGGATGCCAAGAAGATGCTCCAGCAGATCATCGACGAGAAGTGGCTCCAGGCCCGGGCCGTGGTGGGCGTCTACCCCGCCAACCGGATCGATGGCACCGACGACATCGAGGTCTACGACGAGAAGGGCGAGCAGGTCACCGAGACCTTCCACATGCTCCGTCAGCAGACCGAGAAGCCGCGCAAGCAGCCGACCTACAGCCTGGCCGACTTCGTCGCGCCCAAGGGCTCCGGCAAGCAGGACTACCTGGGCGGCTTCGCGGTGACCGCCGGGATCGGCATCGACGAGCACGTCGCTCGCTTCGAGGCGGACCACGACGACTACCACGCCATCATGCTCAAGTCCCTGGCCGACCGGCTGGCCGAGGCCTTCGCCGAGCTGATGCACCACAAGGTTCGAAAGGAGATCTGGGGCTACGCCTCCGACGAGCGGCTCTCCAACGAGCAGCTCATCGAGGAGGAGTACCAGGGGATCCGGCCGGCGCCGGGCTACCCTGCCTGCCCCGAGCACACCGAGAAGGACACCCTCTGGGAGTGGCTCAACGTCGAGGAGAACACCGGCATCGAGCTCACCGAGTCCAAGGCCATGATGCCGACGGCGGCGGTCTCCGGCTGGTACTTCGCCCACCCCGAGGCGCGCTACTTCGCCGTGGGCAAGATCAACCGCGACCAGGTGGAGGAGTACGCCGAGCGCAAGGGCATGAAGAAGTCCGAGGCCGAGAAGTGGCTCGGCCCGAACCTGGGCTACGACCCGGAGTAGGGCCGGATCCGGTCCCCGCTCCCCGGAGCGGGGTCGGCCAGTAACCGGCGAAGAAAAAGGGGCGCCCCGCGGGGCGCCCCTTTTTCATGGGTCCGGCTTCAGGCAATCCCCAGAAAGACAGTCAGGGCCCGGTTGGCCGCCAGGAGGAGTTCGTCGCTGGCGTGACCGAAGGTCTCCCCGAGCTTGTCTCGTCGGACGGTCACGACCTTGTCGACCATGATCTGCGATGGCCGGGTCAGACCGTTGTGCGCGTCCGGTTCCACCGTGATGCGGAGAAGGGGGGCGTCGATCAGCGAACTGGTAACGGGCAGGACCGTGGCGGTGGGGAGGGCATCGAAGCGATCGGACTGGATGACCAGCGCCGGTCGCGGTTTGCCGAAATCGCCCTGCAGGGCGACCGTCACGAAGTCCCCTCGCCTCAAGCCTCCCAGCCCTCGATATCGCCAGTGGCCTCGTCGAGAAGCCGGACGATCCCCTCATCCGTGCAGTCCGCTTCCGCAACCAGGCGGGCCTGGCGTTCACACTCGCCGTTGAAGGTATCCGCCCGGGTGTCAGGGACCCAGATCTGGATGGGTCGAAGACCCTGTGCACGCAGATCGTCACGGTGCTTGCGGACGCGGTCGTTGACGGAACGGCCCATGCTGAAAGCCCTCAAAAGGCGTGTTACATGAAACAGGTTAGCCGTTCCGTCGAGGTGGGACAACCTCGGTTCTACGGCATCTGCAGCCCGCCGAAGCCGCCACCCCCCTGGCCTCCTCCGGGCATGCCGCCCATGCCCCCGCCGCCGCCCTGACCGGGCATGACCAGGCCGCCGGCCTGTTCGCGCTGCATTTCCTGGAGCTCCTGCACGGTCTGCTCCATGGCCTGGCGGGCCGCCGCGTTGTAGCCTTCCAGCGCCTCCTGGAAGGTAGTCGCCGGGATCTCGAAGGAGAGGGGCAGGGCGCCCATGGGGGTCATGAGCTGGGCCTGGCCGGTGAAGACGACGTCGCGGTCCGGGTCCTCCTCGCCGTCGGCGGTGACCGGGACGAGCCGCTGGAGGGTGCCGACGCGGCGGTCGGTATAGCTCTCCTCGCGGTAGAGGTTGTCGCGCTCGAGCTCGATCTCGGGCAGGTCCTGTTCGCTCATGGTCGGCTCCTGTTGTCCGGTTGTGTGTCCGTCCCCGGGAGACGTCAGGCGCTGGCGTCCACGAGGTTGCCGCTACTGCTGCCCCCTCCGCTGGCGCCGCCCCTGCTGGTATAGGTCAGCCCGCCCAGCAGCAGGTCGATATTGCGCTGGACGATGGTGTTGGCCCCCACCGGCAGTTCCCCCGCGCTCACGCTGGGCGCGACGGACGGTGCGGCGCCCGATGATCCGGAACCCGAACCGCCGGGGCCGGCCCGGCTCCCGCCCTCGGGGGCGCTGTTCCCGTTTCCGGCGGTGGACCGGACCAGCTCGAGGGCACTTTCGGCGATCTCCATGGCCTTGTCTCCTCGGGGAATTCCCTCTCCGAATTCTAGCAGTTAGCGGCCGGTGCGATCGCTCAGCCCACCGGCTCGCACTCGCCGGGGGTACCGTCCGGTTCGGGGCCGGCCAGCGCCAGGATCCGGCGGGCGACCTGCTCCGGGGCGATCCCCTGGCGTCGGCCTGAGAAGGCCTCCTGCATGTCCGTGGCCACCCGGCCGGGACAGAGTGCGAAGACCCGGACCCGGGGCCCCTCCTCCAGGTGGAGGGCCTGGGTGAAGCCGTTGACCGCGAACTTGGACGCCGAGTAGGCCGCCGCCTCCGGGATCCCGTGGAAGCCGGCCCCGGAGCTGATGTTGATGATGGTACCCCCGCGTTCGCGCAGGGCCGGGAGGGCGGCGTGACAGCCGTGCATCAGCCCGGTGACGTTGATGTCCACCACCGCCTGGTAGTCTGCCGGCGCCTGCTCGGCGAAGGGTCCCACGGCGACGGTCCCGGCGCTGTTCACCAGGGCATCGGGTGGGCCGATCCGCTCTTCCGCCTGCCGGAGCCAGGCGGCCAGGGCGGCGTAGTCGCGGACGTCGGCGGCCGCTGCGAAGAGCCGGTCGGACCCGGCCCCGAGTTCGGCAGCCGCCCGGGTGGCGCTGTCCGCCGTGGCGGTGGCGATGGCCACCCGGGCGCCGGCCTCCAGGGCCAGGCGCGCCGTGGCCAGGCCGATGCCGCGACCCCCGCCGGTGATGTAGAGGGTGCGTCCGGTGAGATCCTCTGCGTGATCCATGCGAGCCTCCGGGGTAGCGATGGGGAATTCTGTGGTCAGCCGGGCGAGCGACGCAGGCCCAGGGTTGCCAGTAGCGCGGCGAGCCCGATCCCGGCGGCCAGACCCAGCCCCAGGCCGAAGGGGCCGAGGCCGGCATCCAGCAGCCAGCCGGTGGTCACCGGCCCGATGGCGGTGGCGAACACCGCCAGCGCCTGGAACAGTCCGCGGATGGCGCCCAGGTGGGTCACCCCGTAGAGCTCCGCCCAGAGCGCCCCGGCCGCGGTGGCGCCGAAGGCCAGGCCGACGCCGAGCAGCCCCGACCAGACCAGGATCCCCCAGCTCGGCGTGATGACGGCCAGCGCCAGCCCGGCCAGGGCCAGGGGGATCAGCGCCGGCGGCAGGACCCGGCCGGCGCCGAAGCGATCCACCGTGGGTCCGGCCAGGAAAAGGCCGGTGACGTGGCCCACCGCGAAGACCGAGAGGCCGGCGGCGAGCATGGTCTCGCTCCAGCCGCGCAGCTCCGCCAGCGGCACCTGGTGGAAGAAGAGCACCGTTACCGCGAAGGGCGCGGCCACCCCGGCCGGGATCAGTAGCAGGAAGCGGGTGTCCCGCACTACCTCGGAGCGGCGCCAGTCCCGCTGGCTCCCCGGCGGCGGTCCGGCCACCTCCACCGGCCCGCCCTCGTGCTGGCGGGCCAGGAGTAGCAGCAGGGGGGTGACCACCGCCAGGGTCACCGCGGCCCAGACCATCCAGGCCTCCCGCCAGGCCACCATCGCCGCAACGCCCACGGCCAGCGCCGGCAGCGTCCCCTCCGCCAGGGGGAAGCCCATGGCCGCCACGCTGGTCGCCTTGCCGCGGCTGGCGGCGAAGCTGCGCGCCATGGTGGTGATCCCCATGTGGCCCATGAGCCCCTGACCGCCCAGCCGCAGGAGGAAGAGCGCCCCCAGCAGCCCGGCGATACCGGCCGCCCCGGCCATGGCCAGGGCGCCGGCGGCGAGCAGCCCGGTGGCCAGCAGGGCGAAGGCGCGCAGCCCCCAGCGGTCGTAGAGGGGGGTAACCACCGGCAGCAGGAGGGCGCTGGCGATGGTGGCCACGGCATAGAGGCCGCCGATGTCGCCGTGGCTGAGGTCGAAGGCGCCCCGGATCTCGGCGTTGTAGAGGCCGATGAAGTAGGTCTGGCCGAAGCCCGAGCCCAGGGTCGCCAGGATCCCGAAGGCGAGGCGGCCGGGGTGGGTGAGCAGGAAGCGGAAGTAATCGGTGATCATGGCTCGCGGTCGATGCGTCTTCGGGGTCGGCGGGGTCGCCGGGGGCGGGCACGGTTCCCCGGAACACGGCGTGAATACATCCCTGTAGCCTCGACGGCGGCATCCCTGCCGCCGACGGTCCCGGGGAACCGCGCCCGCCCCCGGCTCTCGCTCGATTCCCGGTAAAACCGCCATTGTAGGCCTCGTCGAGCCGGGCTGCAGTGCTACAATCGGTCCACCGAAAATCTCGCAGTCGGGAGTCCCCCCTTGGAGCAGTTCGACGGAACCACCATCCTCTGCGTGCGTCGCGATGACGCCGTGGCCATGGTCGGCGACGGCCAGGTGAGCCTGGGTAATACGGTGATGAAGGGCAATGCCCGCAAGGTCCGCCGCCTCTACCGCGACAAGGTCGTCGCCGGCTTCGCCGGCAGCACCGCCGATGCCTTCACCCTGTTCGAGCGCTTCGAGGGCAAGCTGGAGGAGTTCGGTGGCCAGCTCACCCGCGCCGCCGTGGAGCTGGCCAAGGAGTGGCGCACCGAGCGCGCCCTGCGCCGGCTGGAGGCGCTGCTCATCGTGGCCGACGCCAGCGGCATGCTGGTGATCTCCGGCAACGGCGACGTCATCGAGCCCGAGCACGACCTGGTGGCCATCGGCTCCGGCGGGCCCTACGCCCAGGCCGCCGCCCGGGCGCTGGCCGAGAACAGCGACCTCGGCGCCCGGGAGGTGGCCGAGCGCGCCATGAACATCGCCGCCGACATCTGCGTCTACACCAACCACCAGCTGACCATCGAGGAGCTCTGAGCCCGTGTCCGACGACGCCCCCATGACCCCCCGCGAGATCGTCGCCGAGCTGGACAGCCACATCGTCGGCCAGGCGGAGGCCAAGCGCGCCGTGGCCATCGCCCTGCGCAACCGCTGGCGGCGGACGCAGGTGGACCCGGAGCTCGCCCCGGAGATCACGCCCAAGAACATCCTCATGATCGGTCCCACCGGCGTGGGCAAGACCGAGATCGCCCGCCGCCTGGCGAAGCTCGCCAACGCCCCCTTCGCCAAGGTGGAGGCGACCCGCTTCACCGAGGTGGGGTACGTCGGCCGCGACGTGGAGTCCATCATCCGCGATCTGGTGGAGTCCGCCGTGCAGATGGTGCGCGAGGAGGCCATGGCCGCCGTGCGCCACCGCGCCGAGGAGGCCGCCGAGGAGCGCATCCTCGACGCCCTGCTGCCGCCGGCCCGGGGCGGGGAGAGCGAGACCACTTCATCCACCCGGCAGAAGTTCCGCAAGAAGCTGCGCGAGGGCGAGCTGGACGACCGCGAGGTGGACGTGGAGGTCAGCCAGGCCGGGGGCGGCATGGACATCCTCACCCCGCCGGGCATGGAGGAGATGACCAGCCAGATCCAGTCCATGTTCCAGAACATGGGTAGCGGCGGTCAGCACCAGACCCGCCGCCTGCCGGTGGCCGAGGCCATGCGCCAGCTCACGGACGAGGAGGCGGCCAGGCTGGTCAACGAGGAGGAGATCAAGCAGCAGGCCGTGGAGCGGGTGGAGCAGCACGGCATCGTCTTCCTCGACGAGATGGACAAGGTCGCCGGCTCCCAGGACAAGAAGGGCGGCGCCGACGTCTCCCGCGAGGGGGTCCAGCGCGACCTGCTGCCGCTGGTGGAGGGGGCGACCGTCTCCACCAAGCAGGGCTGGGTGAAGACCGACCACATCCTCTTCATCGCCTCCGGCGCCTTTCACCTCTCCAAGCCCTCCGACCTCATCCCGGAGCTGCAGGGGCGGCTGCCCATCCGGGTGGAGCTGGACGCGCTGGGGACCGAGGACTTCGTCCGCATCCTCACCGAGCCGCGCGCGGCGCTTACCGAGCAGTACCGTGCCCTGCTGGCCGCCGAGGGGGTGGGCCTCACCTTCACCGACGACGGCATCCGGCGCCTGGCCGAGGTGGCCCGGGAGGTCAACGAGGGCACCGAGAACATCGGCGCCCGCCGCCTGCACACCATCATGGAGCGGCTCCTGGAGAGCCTCTCCTTCGAGGCCGCCGATCGCGGCGGCGATGCGGTGACCGTGGATCGCGCCTACGTGGACGAACAGCTCGGCGAGCTGGTCCGCGACCGCGATCTCAGCCGCTACATCCTCTGATCACGGAGGTTCCGGAATGAGCCAGCCGACCCCCACCGACATCCGCCTGCACCAGAAGTCCCACGTGCTGGAGGTCGCCTTCGACGACGGCAGCCGGTTCGAATTCCCCTGCGAATTCCTGCGCGTCTTCTCCCCCTCCGCCGAGGTCCAGGGCCACGGCCCGGGCCAGGAACGGCTGCAGTGGGGCAAGAAGAACGTCAACATCACCAGCGTCCAGCCGGTGGGCAACTACGCCGTCCAGCTCTACTTCGACGACGGCCACGACACCGGGATCTACTCCTGGGACCTGCTCTACCGCTTCGGCGTGAACCAGGACGAGATGTGGCAGGACTACCTGGCCAAGGTGGAGCAGGCCGGCGTCTCCCGGGAGCCGGTGGATGCCGGCGCCGGGGCGGTCGACGCCAACGCCCCCTACCAGGGAGGGAGCGGCGGATGAGCGAGGACAACGGCACCACCCACTTCGGCTACAAGGAGGTCCCCAAGGGGGAGAAGAAGCGCCGCGTCGCCGGCGTCTTCTCCTCGGTGGCGGCCAAGTACGACGTCATGAACGACCTCATGTCCGGGGGTGTCCACCGGTTGTGGAAGCGCTTCACCCTGGACCGGGCCGGCCTGCGCAAGGGCCAGCGGGTCCTGGACCTGGCCGGTGGCACCGGCGATCTGGCCGAGGCCGAGGCCCGGCGGGTGGGTCCGGACGGCGAGGTGGTCCTGTCGGACATCAATGCCGAGATGCTGGGCCACGGCCGCGAACGGCTGGTGAACGCCGGCCTGGCCGGGAATATCCAGTACGTCCAGGCCGATGCCGAGCACCTGCCCTTCCCGGACAACCACTTCGATCGCGTGACCATGGCCTTCGGCCTGCGCAACGTCACCGACAAGGAGGCCGCCCTGGCCTCCATCCACCGGGTCCTCAAGCCTGGCGGCCGCCTCCTGGTGCTGGAGTTCTCCAAACCGGTCCTGCCGGGGCTCAAGCCGGTCTATGACGCCTACTCCTTCGCCGCCCTGCCCTTCATGGGGCGGCTGGTGGCCGGGGACGCGGAGAGCTACCGCTACCTCGCCGAGTCCATCCGCATGCACCCGGACCAGAAGACCCTGGCCGGGATGTTCGAGGCGGCCGGCTTCACCGGCGTGACCTGGCACGACCTCACCGGCGGCATCGTCGCCCTCCACGTGGGGTACAAGGCCTGACCATGGCCGCAGTGGCGGGGGAGTGGGCCGGTTTCTGGCGCCGCGCGGCGGCGCTGGCCCTGGATGGCCTGCTGGCCGCCGCCCTGCTGCTGCCCCTGGCCGTGGCGACCCAGGGTGCTCTCTTCGAGGATTGGTGGCGGCGGCTGGTAGTGGACCTGGCCCCGGCCCTGGCCCTGGTGGGGTTCTGGCGCCTGCGCGGGGCGACGCCGGGCAAGCGGCTGATGGAGATCGCCGTCATCGATATCCGCGATGGCGGCGGGGTCAGCGTGGGCCAGGCCGTGATCCGCTACGTCGGCTACTTCCTCTCCGCCCTGCCGGTCTATCTCGGTTTCCTCTGGGCGGCGTGGGATCGGCGCAAGCAGGGCTTCCACGACAAGATCGCCCGGACCGGCGTGGTCCACCGCCCCGAGGACGAGTCCACCAAGGACCTCACCACGCTCATGCGGGAGGCGGGATGCACGAGCTGATACAGATGGTCGCCGCCGGCCTGGAGCGGGCGGCCAACGCCGCCCTGGCCCTGGATCCGGAGGCCGTCCACCGACTGACCCCGCTGGAGGGGCGGACCCTGGCGGTGGTGGTCAGCGGGACCGGGGCCACCGTGGCCATCACCCCCGTGGAGGGAGGCCTCGCCCTGGGTCTGGAGGCCGACCCGGCGGATGCCGATGCCGTGGTCACCGGCGCCCCCTTCTCCCTGCTGCGGCTGCTTACCGAGACCGGGAACGGCCCGGTCCACGAGGGGGCCGTGACCATCACCGGCGATACCGGCTTCGCTCAGTCCCTGAACGCCGCGCTGGCCGCCCTGGATATCGACTGGGAGGACCACGCCGCCCGCCTGGTGGGGGACCCGGTGGCCCATCGCGCCGGCCGTCTGCTCCGCGACGGCCTGGGCTGGCTGCGCGGCCTGGCCGAAACCGCCGAGGCCAATGCGGCCGAATACGCCCGGGAGGAGGCGGAGATCCTGCCCTCCGCGGGCCGCTACCGCGCCTGGTCGGCGGACGTGGCCCGCCTGCGGGATGATGTCGCCCGGCTGGAGGCGCGCCTGCGCCTGCTGGAGGAGCGCAACGGGGGCGGGGGCTGATGCTGCGACCGCGCCGCTGGCTGCGCCTGGGCGGGATCCTCTGGATCATGGGCCGCCACGGCCTGGACGAGCTGATCTACTCCCTGCCGGTGCTGCGCCGTCTGCGCTGGCTGCGTTATGGGACCCCCGGCTACTGGCTCCACGCCCGCCGCCCCCGCGGTGAGCGGCTGCGCTGCGCCCTGGAGGACCTGGGGCCGGTCTTCGTGAAGTTCGGCCAGATCCTCTCCACCCGGCGGGACCTGCTGCCGCCGGACGTGGCCGAGGAGTTCGCCCGCCTGCAGGACCGGGTGCCGCCCTTCCCCTCGGCGTCGGCGCGGGGCCTCGTCGAGGCGGCCTACGGTGAGCCGCTGGAGCAGGTCTTCGACCGCTTCGACGACGAACCCCTGGCCTCGGCCTCCATCGCCCAGGTCCATACCGCCCGGCTCCCGGAGGGCCATGAGGTCATCGTGAAGGTGGTCCGTCCGGGGGTCGAGGCGACCATCCGCCAGGACGTGGAGCTGATGTACTTCCTGGCCGAGCGCATCCGGCGCTACTGGTCCGAGGGGCGTCGGCTGCGGCCGGTGGAGGTGGTGGCCGAGTTCGAGAAGACCATCCACGACGAGCTGGATCTCCTGCGCGAGGCGGCCAACGCCTCCATGCTGCGGCGCAATTTCACCGCCTCGCCGCTGCTCTACATCCCCGAGGTCCACTGGCGCTACTGTCGGGGGAGTATCCTGGTCACCGAGCGCATCGACGGCATCCCGGTGAGCGATATCGAGGCCATCGATCGCGCCGGGATCGACCGCCAGGGGCTGGCCGAGCGCGGGGTGGAGATCTTCTTCACCCAGGCCTTCAGCCACAACTTCTTCCACGCCGACATGCACCCGGGGAACATCTTCGTCGCCGACGACGGCCGCTACATGGCGGTGGACTTCGGTATCATGGGGACGCTGAACCCCGAGGACCAGCGCTACCTGGCGGAGAACTTCGTCGCCTTCTTCAACCGCGACTACCGCCGGGTGGCGGAGCTCCACGTGGAGTCGCGCTGGGTGCCGGCGGATACCCGGGTGGACGAGTTCGAGGCGGCCATCCGCACCGTCTGCGAGCCCATCTTCGAGCGGCCGCTGTGCGAGATCTCCTTCGGCCACCTGCTCCTGCGGCTGTTCCAGGTGGCGCGGCGGTTCAACATGGAGGTCCAGCCCCAGCTGGTCCTGCTGCAGAAGACCCTGCTCGCCATCGAGGGGCTCGGCCGCCAGCTCTACCCCGAGCTGGACCTGTGGAAGACCGCCAAGCCCTTCCTGGAGGACTGGATGAAGGACCAGGTGGGCCCGCGCGCCTTCTACCACAACATGAAGCGCGAGGCGCCGCGGACCCTGGAGCTGCTGCCGGAGCTGCCGCTGCTCGCCCACCGGGCGCTCTCCCGCGCCGCCGCCCCGGCCCCCGAGCCGGCCGGCGCCGCCCTGGAGCGGCTGGAGGCCACCCAGCGCCACGGCCAGCGCCAGACGGTGGTGGCCATCGCCGGCGGTGCCCTGCTGGTCGCCGCCGCCCTGCTGGTCGACGGCGCCCCGGGGCCGGTCCTGGCCGGGGTCCCCGCCGCCGCCTGGGGCGCCGGAGCCGCCGGCCTGCTCCTGCTGGCCCGAGCCTGGCGACGCACCTCCCCGCCCGGCGCGGAGGCCTGACCGGCCCGGACGAAGAGGGATCCCCTGGATGCGCCATACCCTGGTTCGCCTGCTCTTCCTCTCCCTGATGGCTACCCTGGCTGCCTGCGCGACGGTCCCCGAGACCGGGCGCAGTCAGCTCATGCTCATCTCCCCCGCCCAGGAACGGGAGATGGGCCAGCGGGAATTCCGGCGCATGGTCGAGGAGCTGCCGGTGGAGAGGGGGACCGAGCGCGCCTCCCTGGTGGAGGATGTCGGGGAGCGGATCGCCGCTGTCGCCCCCCTGCCCGATGCCGAGTGGGAGTTCGTCCTCTTCGACCAGCCGGAGACCGCCAACGCCTTCTGCCTCCCCGGCGGCAAGGTGGGCATCTATACCGGGATCCTGGGGGTGACCGAGGACGAGGCCGGCCTCGCGACGGTCATGGCCCACGAGGTCGCCCACGCCGTGGCCCGCCACGGCGGCGAGCGCCTCTCCCGCGCCATGGCCCTGGACCTGGGGGCGACGGTGGTGGCGGGTGCCCTGGGCTCGGAGGGCCCCGGAACCCGGGAGGCGCTCCTGGGGGCCTACAGTATCGGCGCTCAGGTGGGCGTCATGCTCCCCCACTCCCGTGCCAACGAGCTGGAGGCCGACCGCCTGGGCCTGATCTACATGGCCCGCGCCGGCTACGACCCGCGCGCCGCCGTCGCCTTCTGGGAGCGGTTCCAGGCCGCCAAGGGCGAGGGCGGGGCACCGCCGGTCTTCCTCTCCACCCACCCCCCGGATGCCCAGCGGATCCGCGCCCTGCGCAAGCAACTGCCCCACGCCCTGGAGATCTACCGCTCGGTGGGTGGGCAGGTCTGAGTCCCTGCCCTGTTCATTCGCCCCGGCGGCTGCTATAGCTCGGTGACAGGCGGCGTTCCGTCGCCCGAGTCCCAGGGGGAAAGAGCCATGACCGCCCGACTCATCACCCTCTTATCGCTCCTCTTCCTCCTCCCCGGCCCCGTCGCCGCCGCGGAGGAGGGGGAGGTCCACGGGGCCGGGGACTTCCAGCTCCCCGGCTGGTTCAAGGTCTCCTTCCTCGACCTCCCGGCGGATCTCGCCGAGGCGCGGGCCGCCGATCGCGGCCTCATCCTCTTCTGGGAGCAGGAGGGCTGCCCCTACTGCGAGGCCCTCATCGAGACCAACTTCCACCAGCGGCCCATCGTCGACTACACCCGGGAGCACTTCGACGTGGTCGCCCTCAACCTCCGGGGCGACCGGCCGGTGACCGCCCTGGACGGCGAGCAGCTCACCGAGAAGGCCCTGGCGGAGCGCATGGAGGTCCAGTTCACGCCGACCCTGCTCTTCCTCGCCGGCGACGGCGAGGTGCTCCTGCGCCTCAACGGCTATTACCCGCCGGAGGAGTTCCGGGTCGCCCTGGAGTATGTCGGGGAGGGGGCCCACCAGGAGGTCGCCTTCAGCGACTACATGGCCGAGCACGGACCCGGCGAGCGCACCGGCCCCGGCGAACTCGACGACCAGCCCTTCTTCGCCGATCCGCCCCACGACCTGGCCGGTCGGGATGGCCCCGTTGCGGTCTTCTTCGAGCAGGGCCGCTGCCCCGAGTGCCGCCGCCTGCACGACGAGATCCTGGACGAGGAGCGCGCCCGGGAGCTCATGGCGCCCTTCCACGCCATCCAGCTCGACCGCTGGGGGGAGGCCGAGGTGGTGACCCCCGCCGGCGAGACCCGCACCGCCCGCGCCTGGGCGGATGAACTCGGCGTCGCCTACACCCCGACCATGGTCCTCTTCGACGAGGGTGGCGAGGTCATTCGCATGGAGTCCCACTTCCGCGGCTTCCACGTGCGCTCCATGCTCGACTACGTCGCCTCCGGCGCCTGGGAGGAGGAGCCGCAGTTCCAGCGCTATATCGACGCGCGCAGCGAGCGGTTGCGGGAGAAGGGGGTGGACGTCGACCTCTGGGAGGGCGGCGAGTAGGCTGGCCCTTAAGTAAGGGCGTCCGCCTATCCGGGGCGGTCGGCACAAGTCCCTGATCCCGGGTACGCCGTAAAGACATCCCTGTCGGCTCGACGGCAGCATCCCTGTTGCCGACGACCCGGGCTCAGGGACTTGCGCCGACCGCTGAGTCCCTTCCGGGCAAGTGATACGGATGCCCGGCCCTCCCCGCCGGGCGACAGACGTGGTAGCCTAAATCCTGAGTAAAACACTTGGGAGTTGTGCCGTGTCCATCGCCGAATCCGCCGAGCCGTCCGCCACCGGCCCCATCCCCTTCGCCGAGGGGCCGCGCCTGCCCGAGGGGTTCCACGCTGCCGTCGCGCCCACCCCGGTGGCCGATCCCGGCCTGGTGCGGGTGAACGACGAACTGGCCCGGGAGCTGGGGATCGACCCGGCGGCATTGCGCTCCCCGGAGGGGCTGGCGATGCTGGCCGGGAACCGGCTCCCCGAGGGCGCCGAACCCCGGGCCCTGGCCTACGCCGGCCACCAGTTCGGCAACTGGGTGCCGCAGCTCGGCGACGGCCGCGCCATCCTCCTGGGCGAGGTGGTGGACCGGCACGGCATCCGGCGGGACATCCAGCTCAAGGGCGCCGGCCCCACCCCCTTCTCCCGGGGCGGCGACGGTCGTGCCCCCATCGGACCGGTGGTGCGGGAGTACCTCGGCTCGGAGTTCATGGCCGCCCTGGGCGTTCCCACCACCCGGGCGCTGGCGGCGGTGACCACCGGCGAGCCGGTGCGCCGGGGCTGGGCGGTCCATCCCGGCGGCATCATCACCCGGGTGGCGGCCAGCCACGTCCGCGTGGGGACCTTCGAGTACTTCGGCCGCCAGGGCGACGTCGAGAGCGTCCGCACCCTGGCCGACTACGTCATCCACCGCCACTACCCGGAGGTCGCCGAGGCGGAGGAGCCCTACCCGGCGCTCTTCTCGGCGGTAATCGCCCGCACCGCGGATCTGGTGGCCCACTGGATGGCCGCCGGTTTCATCCACGGCGTCATGAATACCGACAACCTCGCCCTGGCCGGCGAGACCCTGGACTACGGCCCCTTCGGGTTCCTGGACACCTACGCCGCCGATACCGTCTACAGCTCCATCGACACCGGCGGCCGCTACGCCTTCGACCAGCAGCCGGTGATGGCCCGCTGGGGGCTGACCCGGCTGGCCGAGTGCCTGCTGCCCCTGCTGGAAGAGGAGAGCGAGGCCCGGGTGGGGCGTGCTCGGGCGCTGCTGGACGAGTTCCTGCCGCGCTTCGAGACGACCTGGCGCGGTCTCATGGCCCAGCGGCTGGGGCTTGCCGAGGTCCGCGAGGGCGACGGCGAACTCATCCACGACCTCCTCCAGGCCATGGCCGATGGCCGGGCCGACTACCACCTCACCCTGCGCGGCCTCGCCGACCTCCCGGATACCGCCGGCCCCGCCGATGCCGCGGTGGTGGATCGCTTCAGCGAGCGCGACGCCATCACTGCCTGGCTGGCGCGCTGGCGCGAGCGGCTGGCGACCCAGGGGCACCCCGAGGCGGACCGCCAGGCCGCCATGCGGGTGGTGAACCCGAAGTTCGTCCTGCGCAACCACCTGGCCCAGTGGGCGGTGGATGCCGCCACCGAGGAGGGCGACTTCGAACCCATGGAACGGCTGCTGGCGGTGCTCACCGATCCCTTCGCCGAGCACCCCGGCGAGGAGGAGCTGGCCCGCCCGCCCCGCGACGAGCAGCGCGTGGAGCGGACCTTCTGCGGGACCTGAGCCGGCCTACGCCGCCGGCCCGATGAGCGGCGTCACCGCCCCGGTGTGGGTGAGTGTGAGCCGGTGCATGGCGCGGGTGCAGGCGACGTAGAGGAGGTGGCGGTCGGTCTCGCTGGCGTAGTTGTCGGCGCTGGCCATGGGGACGACGACGCGGTCGAACTCCAGCCCCTTGGCCAGGTGGGCGCTGCAGATCAGCACGCCGTGGCCGAAGGTCCCGGTCTCCTCGTCCACGAGCTGGGCCTCCAGCCCGGCGTCGGCGAGGGCCTTGTGGACCTGGCGGGCCTGGCGCTGGGTTCGGGTGATCACCCCCAGGTGGTTGTGGTCGGAGGCGAGGAACTCCTCCACCGTCCGGCAGAGGGTGGCGTTCTCCGCCTTGCGGTTGCGGCAGGCGATGATCTCCGGCTCCTCGCCATGGCGCTCCAGCGCCTCCAGTTCCGGGTCGGGGAGGATGCGCTGGGCGAAACGGGTAATCTCGTAGCTGGAGCGGTAGCTCTTGGTGAGCTTTACTCGCACCGCCCCGCGGAGGGCGCGCTGGATCTCGGCGGAGTCGGAGGCGGTGACCGGGTTCACCGCCTGGCTGGCGTCGCCGAGGATGGTCATGTTGCAGGCGAAGAGCCGGCCCAGCACCGCGTACTGCACCGGGGTGTAGTCCTGCATCTCGTCGACGATGAGGTGCTTGATGTCGCGCCAGCGGGAGTTCATCCCCTCCAGCCGCAGCTTGAGGTAGATGAGGGGGAAGACGTCGGCGTACTCCAGCCGCCCCTTCACCGGCCGGAAGAGGTCCGGCTCCCCCAGCCACTCGAAGAAGCCCTTGTAGGTCTCGCGCAGGGTCGACTGCTGCACCATGCCCTTGATCTTCTCCCGCAGCTCCCGGCGCTCGCCGGGCTCCAGGTCGACGTTGTACTCCAGCCCGATCTTGCGCTCGATCTCGTGGGTCACCTGGCGGACGCGCTCGGTGGTCCCCAGCCGGCGGTGCTTGCGGAAGGTCTCCTCCAGCAGCCAGCCGGGGACGTAGCGCCGCGCCACCCAGATGTCCTCGGCGGCGAAGCGCCGGGACTCCACGTAGCCGGCGTACTCCCCCAGCCGGTCCAGGAACTCGGTGGAGGACTTGCGCGCCACCCGCTCGCGCATGGCCGGGTCGTCGCGTTCCAGCAGCGCCGTGGTCTGCTCGAAGAAGCTCTGGAAGCGGTATTCCCCCTCCAGCAGCTCGTGGGCGAGCTGCTCCATGCCGACCTGATGGACCGCCTCCTCCCCCAGCTCCGGAAGGACGTCGGCGATGTAGTCGGAGAAGACCCGGTTCGGGGAGAGGATGAGGATGTCGTCGGAGCTCAGGCTCTCCTTGTAGTGGTAGAGGAGGAAGGCGATGCGGTGCAGGGCGATGGAGGTCTTGCCGGAGCCGGCCACCCCCTGGATGACCAGCACCGGCGCGTCGGCATCCCGGATGATGGCATTCTGGTCGCGCTGGATGGTGGCGACGATGTTGCGCATGCCCTCGTCGGAGGAGCGGGCCAGCTCCTCCTGGAGGACCTCGTCGACGACGTTCACCGAACTCTCGATCATGAATGCCATCTCGCCGTCGCGGATGCGGAACTGCCGCTTGCGCAGGACCTCGCCCTCCACCGCCCCCTCCGGGGCGTGGTAGGTCGCCGGACCGGTCTCGTAGTCGTAGAAGAGCGAGGCGATGGGCGCGCGCCAGTCGTGGATGACGTCCTCGCCGCTGTCGTCGTCGTGAAAGTGGTGGATCCCGATGTAGACCGGCTGCCCCTCGCCGCCGGCCGGGGCGAAGTCGAAGCGGCCGAAGTAGGGGGCGCGGCGGAGCTTGGCCAGTCGCCGCTGGCGCTCCTGCACCGCCTCGCCGGTGGCCGCCGCCCGCTCGATGGACTCCCGGGTGGAGACCTTCTCGGCGTGGTCCATGTCGGCGCGGCCCTCCCAGAGGTACTCCTTCTGCTGCTGGACCTCGCGGGCGTAGTCGTTCAGCCGCTGCTCGATGGTCTGCAGGGCGCGCTGGAGCTGCCGCTTTACCTGCTCCAGGTGGCGGCGCTCGTACGTCTCGGCATCCTCCGCGGCGGTCTCGGTTACCGGTTCATCGCTGGCCATGGGCTCGCTCCGGCGGGCGGGAGCGCGGATTATCCCCAAGCGACGGCGGGCCGGTCAAAACCGGCGCTTCCCGCGGGCCCCGCCCGGCGCGGTACAATGACTGCATGACCGACGCCAATCCCCTCCAGGGCCTGAATCCCCCGCAGCGCGAGGCCGCCCGGCACGTGGACAGCCCCCTGCTGGTCCTCGCCGGCGCGGGCTCCGGCAAGACGCGGGTGATCACCGCCAAGATCGCCTACCTGGCCAACCAGTGCGGCCTGCCGGCGCGCAACATCGCGGCGGTGACCTTCACCAACAAGGCGGCGCGGGAGATGAAGGCCCGCGTCTCCGGCCAGCTGAACAATGCCCGCGGGCTGCGCGTCTCCACCTTCCACACCCTGGGGCTGGATATCCTGCGCCACGAGACCGGCGCGGTGGGCCTGCGGCCCGGTTTCTCCATCTACGACGCCAGCGATGCCCAGGCCCTGGTGCGCGACCTGCTCCGCCGGGCGAATACCGACGACGACCTGGCCCAGGCGGTGGCCGGCCGGATCAGCCGCTGGAAGAACGACGGGCTCACCCCGGAGGCGGCCGCGGCCGCCGAGCCGGAGGACCCGGCGGACATCGCCGCCGCCCGGATCTACGCCGAGTACACCCGCCACCTGCGCGCCTACAACGCCGTGGACTTCGACGACCTCATCGGCCTGCCGGTGTGGCTGTTCGAGAACGACGCCGAGGCGCTGGCGCGCTGGCAGCAGCGCATCCGCTACCTGCTGGTGGACGAGTACCAGGATACCAACGCCGCCCAGTACCGGCTGGTGCGGCTGCTGGTGGGGGAGCGCAACGGCCTCACCGTGGTGGGCGATGACGACCAGTCCATCTACGCCTGGCGCGGTGCCCGGCCGGAGAACCTGGAGCAGCTGCGCCACGACTACCCGGACCTGCACGTGGTCAAGCTGGAGCAGAACTACCGCTCGGTGACCCGGATCCTGCGGGTGGCCAACCACCTCATCGCCTACAACCCCCACCTCTACGAGAAGCGACTGTGGAGCGAGCTGGGCACCGGCGACCCCATCCGGGTGCTGGAGACGCGCAACGAGGAGCACGAGGCGGAGCGGGTGGCCTCGGAGCTCATGCACCACCACCTGCGTCTCGGCAACGACTGGCGGGACTACGCCATCCTCTACCGCGGCAACTACCAGGCGCGCGCCTTCGAGAAGGCGCTGCGCGAGTACGACATCCCCTATACCCTCACCGGCGGCCAGTCCTTCTTCGCCCATACCGAGATCAAGGACGTCATGGCCTATCTGCGGCTGCTGGCCAACCCGGCGGATGACGCCGCCTTCCTGCGGGTGGTGAACACCCCGCGCCGCGGCATCGGCGCCACGACGGTGGAGAAGCTCAACTACTACGCCCGGGATCGCGAGGTCACCCTGCTCTCCGCCTGCTTCGAGATGGGCCTTACCGCCCATCTGGACGAGCGCGCCGTGGAGAAGCTGCGCGGCTTCGCCGAGTGGATCGCCGACCTGGTGGAGGAGGCGCCCCGGGAGTCGGCGGCCAACCTCACCCGGCGGCTGCTGGCGGCCATGGACTACGAGACCTGGCTCACGGATACCTCCAAGAGCCCGGCCCAGGCGGAGCGGCGCTGGGGCAACGTCACCGAGCTGACGGCGTGGATGGAGCGGCTGGCCGAGCGCGAGGACGGCCCCGAGGAGCTGGGGGAGCTGGTCCGCCACCTGACCCTGGTGGACGTCCTCTCCCGCCAGGAGGACGACGAGGAGGGGCCGGACGCGGTGAACCTCATGACCCTGCACGCCGCCAAGGGGCTGGAGTTCCCCCACGTCTTCCTGGTGGGCATGGAGGAGTCCATCCTGCCTCACCACTCGGCGGTGGACGGCGATACCGTGGAAGAGGAGCGGCGGCTGGCCTACGTGGGGCTCACCCGGGCCCAGCGCTCCCTGACCCTGACCCTGGCGCGCCAGCGCCAGCGCGGTGGCGAGAAGGTGAGCTGCGATCCCAGCCGATTCCTGGAAGAACTGCCCGAGGAGGAGATCCACTGGCCGGGGCGCGACGGCGCCGAGGAGGACCCGGAGGAGCGCAAGGAGCGCAATCGCTCCCGTCTGGCCGCCCTGCGCGGGATGCTCGACAGCGAGTAGCCCGGGCCGAGGCCCCGGCTGCTCCCGCCTTAACGCCCCTGGCGAACCTCCTTCTCCATCTGCTCGATGCTGGTGTGGCGGACATCCTTGCCGCGGACCAGGTAGATGACGTACTCGCAGATGTTGCGGGCGTGGTCGCCGATGCGCTCCAGGGAGCGGGCGGCCCACATGATGTCCAGGGAGCGGGTGATCTGGCGCGCATCCTCCATCATGAAGGTGATGAGCTGGCGCATGATCCCCTCGTACTCCTTGTCCACCTTGGCGTCGTCCCGGGCGGTGGCCACCGCCTGGTCCACGTCCAGCCGTGCCAGGGCGTCCAGGGCGGAGTGGACCATGTTGCGGACGTGCTCCCCCTGGCTCTGGATGGCGCTGAAGGTGGCGCGGCTGCCATCCAGGTCGGCCAGATGGACGGCCAGATGGCCAATCTTCTCCGCCTCGTCGCCGATGCGCTCCAGGTCGGTGATGGTCTTGATGATAGTGACGATGAGGCGCAGGTCGCCGGCCGCGGGCTGGCGGCGGGCGAGGATGTGGCTGCACTCCTCGTCGATGGTCACCTCCAGGGCGTTGACCTTGTAGTCGTTGGTGGTGACCAGCTCGGCCATGCGGTGGTCGCCTTCCACCAGGGCGGTGACTGCGTCCTGGAGCTGCTGCTCCACCAGCCCGCCCATGGTCAGGACCTTGTTGCGCACATCCTCCAGCTCGGTGTTGAACTGCTGGGAGATGTGGTGGCCCAGGTCCATGGACTCGCCGCGGCCGGTGTCGCGGTCGTCATCGCCGCGGGGGGTGTCCGTCTCGCTCATCTCGCCTCCTGCCATTGCCTCAGCCGTAGCGACCGGTGATGTAATCCTCGGTCTGCTTCTGCGAGGGATTGGTGAACAGGGTGTTGGTATCGGCGAACTCGATGAGCTCGCCCATGTACATGAAGGCAGTATAGTCGGAGACCCGGGCCGCCTGCTGCATGTTGTGGGTCACGATGGCGATGGTGAACCGGTCCTTGAGCTCGTAGATGAGCTCCTCCAGCTTGAGCGTGGAGATGGGGTCCAGGGCCGAGGCCGGTTCGTCCAGCAGCAGGACCTCCGGCTCCACCGCGATGGCCCGGGCGATGACCAGCCGCTGCTGCTGGCCGCCGGAGAGGCCCAGGGCGTTGGCGCTGAGCCGGTCCTTGACCTCGTCCCACAGCGCGGCGCCGCGCAGGGCGCTCTCCACCGCCTCGTCCAGCCGGCGCCGGTCCTTCACCCCCTGGATCCGCAGCCCGTAGGCGACATTCTCGTAGATGCTCTTGGGGAAGGGGTTGGGTTTCTGGAAGACCATCCCGATGCGCTGGCGCAGGTGGGGGACGTTCACCGACTTGTCGTAGATGTTCTCGTCGTGCAGCCGGATCTCGCCGGTGATGCGGACGGTGTCGATGAGGTCGTTCATGCGGTTGAAGCAGCGCAGCAGGGTGGACTTGCCGCAGCCGCTGGGCCCGATGAAGGCGGTGACCCGCTTCTCCGGGATGCGCATGTTGATCCCCTTCAGGGCCTGGTCCTCGCCGTAGTAGAGGGCGAGGTCGTTGACCTTCAGCGCGATCGCCTCCCGGTTGAGGTCGAGTGCCCGCTGATCTTCGTCGAGGCCGGCGATCTGGATGTTGGGGGTGCTCGCTTTCTCGCTCATGGTGTCGGCCCGTTCAGGATTCCAGGTTGCGGTACTTCTCGCGCAGGCGGTTACGGATGCTGATGGCGACCAGGTTCAGCGCCACGATGATGACGATGAGAAGCAGCGCGGTGGCGTAGACCAGCGGCCGGGCCGCCTCGACGTTGGGGCTCTGGAAGCCCACGTCGTAGATGTGGAAGCCCAGGTGCATGAACTTCCGCTCCAGGTGGAGGAAGGGGAAGTTGCCGTCCAGGGGCAGCGACGGCGCCAGCTTGACCACGCCCACCAGCATAAGCGGCGCCACCTCGCCGGCGGCGCGCGCCACGGCGAGGATGAGCCCGGTCATCATGGCGGGGCTGGCCATGGGCAGGACCGTGCGCCAGAGGGTCTCCGCCTTGGTCGCGCCCAGGGCGAGGCTGCCCTCGCGCACCGAGCGCGGCACCCGGGCCAGCCCCTCCTCGGTGGCGACGATGACCACCGGCAGGGTGAGCAGGGCCAGGGTCAGGGAGGCCCAGAGCAGCCCCGGCGTGCCGAAGGTGGGCGAGGGCAGTGCCTCCGGGTAGAAGACCTGGTCGATGGTGCCGCCGATCATGTAGACGAAGAAGCCCAGACCAAAGACGCCGTAGACGATGGAGGGCACCCCGGCGAGGTTGTTCACGGCGATGCGGATGGTCCGGATCACCGGCCCCTGGCGGGCGTACTCGCGGATGTAGATGGCCGCGATGATGCCGAAGGGGGTCACGAAGACCGACATCAGCAGGACCATGACCACGGTGCCGAAGATGGCGGGGAAGATACCGCCCTCGGTGTTCGCCTCCCGGGGCTCCTCGGAGACGAAGTTCCAGAGCATGGTCAGGTAGTGGCCGACGGCGTCGGTCCAGCCCATCTCGTTGGGGTAGTGGAGGCGGACGATGTTGGCCAGCGGGACCTCGATGACCCGGCCATCCATGATCTCGGCGGTGAGGCTGTCGCGCTGGGCCTGCTCCTTGAGCCGCTCCAGCTCGGCGCGGAGGTCGGCGAACTCGGCCTCCAGCGCCGCCTTCTGTTCCTCGATGGCGGCGTAGGCGGACTCGTCCTCCACCCCGCGCAGCTCCAGGCCGCGGCGATCCAGGCGGAGCTGATCGATCTGGTAGTTGATGTCCGCCATGCGGCCGGACTCGATGGCCTCGATCCGATCGGCCAGGCCGCGTGCCCGCTCCAGCCGCTCCATGAGCGCCGGCCGAGCCTCGTCGCCCTCGGCGACCACCTCGCCCTGCTCGCGGACGGTCTTGAGGCGGCCGATGAAGTCCCCCCACTCCCGGCGCTCCAGGACCATGAGGTCCTCGGGCGTGGAGATGTCGGACATCCGGTGGGCGAGGATGGGCCGGAAGTCCATGCCCAGGGCCTGGCGGTTGCCGGTCTTCACCGTGTAGCGGGTGTAGAACTCCTCGACATCGTCCACGGGAACGCCGCTGTCCCGCAGGCGGACGCCGGCCACCTGCTCACTGTCGGTGACGGCGCCGATAAGGCGGTAGGGTTCGCCGTTGGGCGGGTTGTATTCCGCCTCGATGACCTGGGCCGGCCAGAAGTGGGCCAGGCCGTTGACGGCGATGAGCAGGATGAGCGCCACCACCGCGATGACGCTGGTACTCACCGCCGCGGCGTTGAGCCAGATCCAGGGGCGTCCGCTGCGGAACCAGTCGCGAATCATAGGGTGCTGTACTTCTTGCGCAGACGCTGGCGGACCACCTCGGCCAGCGTGTTGACGAGGAAGGTGAAGGCGAACAGCACCAGAGCGGCGAGGAAGAGCACCCGGTAGTGGGTGCTGCCCACGGCCGACTCCGGCATCTCCACCGCGATATTGGCGGCCAGGGTGCGCATGCCGGTGAACAGGCTCATGTCCATCACCGGCGTGTTCCCGGTGGCCATGAGGACGATCATGGTCTCACCCACGGCCCGGCCGAGGCCGATCATCACCGCGGAGAAGATCCCCGGGCTGGCGGTGAGCAGGACCACCCGGACCAGCGTCTGCCACGGCGTGGCGCCCATGGCCAGGGAGCCGTTGGTGAGGTGGCGCGGCACCCCGAAGATGGCGTCCTCGGCGATGGAGAAGATGGTCGGGATCACGGCGAAGCCCATGGCCAGGCCGATGACGATGGAGTTGCGCTGGTCGTAGTCCACGCCCAGCTCGTAGGTGAGCCACAGCGGCAGGTCGCCCTTGAAGAGTGCCAGCTCCAGTACCGGGCCGATCTGGAAGGCGAGCCAGCCGGCGACGATGACCACCGGGAAGAGCAGGGCCGCCTCCCAGCCGTCGGGAACGGCCTCGCGTAGGGCGCGGGGCAGCCCCTGCCAGCCCAGGGCGGCGAGCACTACCACGGGCGGCAGGGCGAGGAAGAGCAGCAGCGTCGAGGTCAGGTGGCGCTCGATGATGGGGGCGAGCCACAGGCCGGCCAGGAAGCCGATGATGACGGTGGGCAGCGCCTCCATGATCTCGATGGTCGGCTTGACCATGGAGCGCATGCGCCGGTTCATGAACTGGGCGGTGAAGATGGCGCCCATGATGGCCAGCGGCACGGCGACGATCATGGCGTAGAAGGCCGCCTTCAGGGTGCCGAAGGAGATCGGCACCAGGGAGAGCTTGGGTTCGAAGTCGTCGCTGGCGGAGGTGGACTGCCAGAGGAAGCGCGGCTCTTCGTAGCCCTCGTACCAGACCTTGCCCCAGAGGGCGGACAGGGAGACCTCGGGGTGGGGGTTGTCGATGTGCCAGTAGCGCAGCGTCCCCTCGGCGGAGCGGGTCAGGGCGGCATCGGCCCGGGGGGCGATGGTGATCCGGTTCACCGGGGAGCCGGCTACCTGCTGCTGCAGGAGCTGCTGGTGGGCGGTGGCGTGGAAGATCCCGATGCGCCCGCCGGCATCCGAGGCCATGAAGCCCTTGCGTGCGTACTCCGGGGCGATGGCGAGGATGGCGTCCATGTCGGTCTCGAAGCGCCGGATCTCCCGGAGCTTTCGGTGGCCGTCGCCGTCCTCGTCGCGCACGGCGAACCACTGGCCGATGCCGCCGTTGCCGTCGCCGATGAGCAGGGAGTTCCCACCGGAGAGGAGTTCCAGGGCGGTGATGTCGGCGCCCCCCGGGGTTACCTCCGGCAGGTACTGGGCCAGCCGGGCCTCCTCTCCGTCCAGTTCGTAGAAGGAGAGCGCCCCACCGGGGTGGGTGACGTAGAGCCGGTCGCGATCGCCGCCGACGCGTACGTCCCGGATGAGGCCCCGGACCTCGTCGATGGTCTGGCCGGAGCGGGTGGTCTCCTTCTCCCCGGTCATGAAATTGGTATCGACCTCGAAGCGGCTCACCTCCAGCTGGCCATCGGCGCCGCCGGCGGCGATGGTGTGGCCCGATTCGCCGCTCTGCAGGGAGAGATGCTGGATGGCGCCGCCGTCCTCCCGGGCGGTGATGGGCTCTTCGCCCAGCGGGTATTCCAGCTTCGGCGTGATCCGGCGCTGGCCGTCGGGGTAGTCGATATCGTAGGCGTGGCGGACCACGACGACCTCGCCGTTGGAGAGCCCCCAGGCGACCATCCGGGAATCGGGGGAGGCGGCGCTGAAGCTGGTTACCTCCACGCCTTCGGGGAGGTCGATCCGCTCCTGCCGCACGGTCCGCCCGTCGACGGTACGGAAGAAGGTGATGTGGCCCGATTCGGAGAAGCGCACCCCCACCTCGGTATACTCCTCCAGCGCCAGGTGGGCCGGCTCACCGGGGGCGGCCACGGGTACGGTCTCCCCGGCGGCCAGTTCGGCGCTGTCGAAGAGCGGCAGGACCACCCAGAGCAGATAGAAGAAGATCAGGACCAGGGCGATGATGACACTGATCCCGCCGGCGGCTACGCCGTAGCGGGCGAGGTGGTCCTTGGCGGAACGCCAGCGATCGCGAGTGGAGTCGAGTCGGGAACGGGCCATGGCCTCAGGATATCGCGGATGGGGTGCCGGGGCGACGAACGGGCCATGCTAGCCCTGTCATATGACAGGAATGTTACAACTCGACGGCGACGATGGCGACCATCCGACGAAAGACGCCCGCCCCGGAACCGGGGCGGGCGCCAGTCACCGGCTGACGGGCCGGGTTAATCGAGCTTCTTCAGCTCCTGCTGCGCCACGGCGTTGGGCACCGGGACGTAGCCGTCCTTGTTCACCACCTCCTGGCCCTGCTGGGAGAGGATGAGCTTGATGAACTCCCGGGTCTTGGGATCCAGCGGCTCGTTGGGGTGCTTGTTCACGTAGACGTAGAGGAAGCGCGCCAGCGGGTACTCGCCGGTGAGGACGTGCTCGGTATTGGCGGGGATGTACTCGCCTCCCTCTTCCTCGGCCAGCGGGACGGTCTTCACGCCGGAGGTCAGGTAGCCGATGCCGGAGTAGCCGATGGCGCTGTTGGAGGCGGTGACCGACTGGACCACCGAGGCGGAGCCGGGCTGCTCGTTGACATCGTTGCGGAAGTCGCCGCCGCACAGGGCGTGCTTCTTGAAGTAGCCGTAGGTGCCGGAGACGGAGTTGCGGCCGTAGAGCTGGATGCTGCGGTTGGCCCAGCTGCCCTCGAGACCGAGCTGTCCCCAGCGATTGATGTCCTCGCCGTAGCCGCAGCCGCGGGTGGAAGAGAAAATGGCGTCCACCTCGGGGATGGTGAGCCCCTCGATGGGGTTGTCCTGGTTGACGAAGACCGCCAGGGCGTCGATGGCCACGCGGATGGGCGTGGGCTTGTAGCCGTGCTCCTCCTCGAAGGCGCGCAGCTCCTCGGGCTTCATCTTCCGGCTCATGGGGCCGAGATTGGAGGTCCCCTCGGTGAGCGCCGGCGGGGCGGTGGAGGAGCCGGCCGCCTGGATCTGGACGTTGACGTTGGGATACTCCTCCTTGTAGTTCTCCGCCCAGAGGGTCATGAGGTTGGCCAGGGTGTCGGAGCCGACGCTGGAGATGTTCCCGGAGACGCCGCTGGCGGACTCGTATTCGGGAAGATTCGGGTCGACGTCGGCGGCAGCGGCCGTACCGGTGAAGCCGGCGGCCAGGCCGAGGGTCAGGACGAGCTGCTTGAGTCGCATGGTGTCACTCCTGCATTCCTGCATGGTGGTCTAGGGGTCGGCGCGGAGCCGTACGCTGTAATCCTATGACGGGGGCGTTACGTTTTTGTTACACCGTCACTTCGGCTGCTGACTCGCGTTGCCGGGAAGCAGCAGCGGAAGGTGGAGCCCTGCTCCGCCTCGCTCTCTACCTCCAGCCAGCCCTCGTGGCGCTGGAGGATGTGCTTGACGATGGCCAGCCCCAGGCCGGTGCCGCCCTTGTCCCGGGAGCGGCCCACGTCCACCCGGTAGAAGCGCTCGGTGAGCCGGGACAGGTGGCGCGCCGGGATCCCGATGCCGGTGTCGCTGACGGCGAAGCAGCCGCCGCCCTCGGGCCGACGGGTCCAGGAGAGCCGGATGGTGCCCTCTGCCGGGGTGTACTGCACCGCGTTGAAGGCCAGGTTGGCGAAGGCGCTGCGCAGTTCATTGGGGACCCCGTGGAGGAGCAGGTCGGGATCGGCATCCACGGTGATGACGTGCGCCCGGTCCCCGGAGAGCTGCCGGGCCTCTTCGGCCAGGGTTTCGGCCAGCTCCGGGACGTCCACCGCCTCCGGGGCCGGCCCCCGGTCGCCGTCCATCTCCAGCCGGGATAGGTAGAGGAGGTCGTCCACCAGGGCGCGCATCCGGGTGGTCTGCTGCTCCATGAGTGCCAGCGGGCGTGCCTGCGCCGGGTCGTCCTTGCCCACATCGTCCTGCAGGGTCTCGATGTAGCCGGCCAGGACGGTGAGCGGGGTGCGCAGCTCGTGGGAGACGTTGGCGACGAAGTCCCGGCGCATCTGCTCCAGCTGGTGGAGCCGGGTGACGTCCCGGGCGAGCAGCAGGCGCTGGTCGCGGCCGTAGCGGACCACGCGCACCGAGAGCATCAGGTTGGGGTCCACCGGGGAAGGGAATTCCACCGAGTCGCTGAAGTCCTCGGCGGCGAGGTAATCGGTGAAGGCGGGATGGCGGACCAGGTTGTGGATGCGCTGGCCGTGATCCCCGGGAGTACGCAGGCCCAGCAGGCGGCCGGCGGCGTCGTTCCACCACTCGATGACGCCGCGCTCGCCCAGGATGATGGTGGCATCCGGCATGGCCGCCGCCGATTCCTCGAAGCGGTGGATGAGCCGGCTCAGACGCTTGCGCCGCTTGCGCTGGCGGATCTGGCGGCGGTAGAGGCCGTTGAAGATGTCCTCCCAGATCCCCTGGGACTGGGGCGGCTCGGTCTGGCCGGAGGCGTAGAGCCAGCGCTGCAGGCGGGCGAGATTGTAGAGGTGCCAGGTGAGGTAGCCGAGGAGGACGAGGATCACCGGCACCAGCGGCCAGGGGGTGAAGAGCCCCAGACCGAGGCCGAGGAGGGCGAGCAGGCCGACGCGGCCGAGCTCCGTGGACCAGCGATTCGTCAAGGCGGGCGGTCAGACCTGTGTCGAGAAGCGGTATCCGGCGCCGCGCACGGTCTGGACCAGCCGGTCCAGACCGTATTCGGCCAGGGTCTTGCGCAGGCGGCGGATGTGGACGTCCACCGTGCGTTCCTCGATATATACGTTACCGCCCCAGACCCGATCAATGAGCTGGCTGCGGCTGAAGACCCGTTCCGGGTGGGTCATGAAGAAATAGAGCAGTCGGAATTCCGTGGGGCCGATGTCCACCGATGTACCGCTCGCCGCGACCCGGTGGGTCTCCGGATCCAGGGTCAGCTCCCCGGCCTGAAGGGGCTCCTCGGCGGCCGGTGCGGTGCGGCGCAGGACCGCCTTGATGCGGGCGGCGAGCTCCCGCGGCGAGAAGGGCTTGGTGATGTAGTCGTCGGCGCCGGTCTCCAGACCGCGGATCTTGTCGTCCTCCTCGCCCCGGGCGGTGAGGAGGATGATGGGGATCTCGCGGGTGATCTCCTCGCGCTTGAGCCGGCGGGCGAGGTCCAGGCCGCTGCTGTCCGGGAGCATCCAGTCCAGCAGGATGAGATCGGGCTGGCCGTCCACCGCCCGGGTAAGCCCCTCCGCGGCGGTGTCCGTCTCCTCGGTGGCGAAACCGGCCCGCTCCAGGGCGAAGGTCACCATCTCGCGGATGGCGGCCTCGTCCTCGACGATCAGGATGCGGTGACTGGCCATGGCGTGTCTCGGGGGTAGCGGGTCATTACCGGTTATTCCAGCAGCGCCATGTTACAGCCGTGTGACCATGTGACACGGCGTGTCACAGATGCTCAACCGGCCTCGCGCCGGATGGCCACACCGGTGGGGCCGCAGCCGGGGACGGCCCCGCTCTTGTCCAGCCGCAGCCGGGCGGCGGCTACCGGGAACTCGCCCAGCACGGTGGCCGCCAGGCGTTCGGCCAGCGCCTCCAGCAGGCGGTATTCGCCGTCGGCCGCCACGGCCCGTAACCGCTCGGTCACGGCGGCATAGTCCACGGTATCGGCGACGTCGTCGCTGGCGCCCGCGGCGGCCAGTTCGACCTCCAGCTCCAGGTCCAGGCGGACCGGCTGGGGCAGGGCACGCTCCCAGGCGGGGACGCCCAGGGTCGCCTCCAGGCGCAGGTCGGTAAGGTAGATGGTATCCATGGGCCCATTCTAGCGGCCCGCATCCGGGAAGGATATTCGCCGGCCCCGGCGGCGGCGCGGTATAGTAGCCGGCCCGTACACCATTCGGAGCGCGCCGAACATGGAGCCGAACGCGGCCTGGTCCATCGTCATTGCGGCCTACCTGCTGGGGTCCCTCAACGCCGGGATCCTGGTGAGCCGCCTGCTGGGGCTGCCGGACCCGCGCCAGGGCGGGTCCGGGAATCCCGGCGCCACCAACGTCCTGCGCCTGGGGGGCAAGGGGGCGGCCGCGGCCACCCTGGGGGGCGATGTCCTCAAGGGCGTGATCCCGGTGCTCCTCGCCCGCGCCTGGGCACCCGGCGAGCTGATCCCGGCCGCGGCGGCGCTGGCCGCCTTCCTGGGCCACCTCTACCCGGTCTTCTTCGGTTTCCGGGGCGGCAAGGGGGTGGCGACGGCGCTGGGGGGGCTCATCGCCCTGGCTCCAGCGGTAGCCGGTATCGGGGCGCTGGTCTGGCTGGCGGTGGCCGCGGTCTTCCGGATATCCTCCCTGGCCGCGCTGGTCGCCGCCGTGGCCGCGCCGGTGGCGGCGTGGTATCTGGGGCTGGCCCAGTCGGTGGTCCTTGCCACCGCGGTGATGGCCGTGCTGCTGCTCTGGCGCCACCGCAGCAATATCGCCAATATCGCCAACGGGACGGAGTCCCGGATCGGCCGGAAGGATTAGTTCGGGCGGCGCTGATTCAGGCAGGGCCGGCTCGGACCGCCGCCAGGGCCTCCAGGGACCAGCGCGGATGGACCGTGATGGCCGCCGGTTCGTTCTGGCCGGCGCCCAGACGACACCAGCCGGCGTAGGCGATCATGGCGGCGTTGTCGGTGCAGAAGGCCGGTCGCGGGTAGTAGACACGGCCGCCGCGCTCGGCGACCCGGGCATCCAGGGTGGCGCGCAGGCGCGCATTGGCGCTGACGCCGCCGGCCACCACCAGGGTCTCCAGGCCGGTGGCCCCCAGGGCCCGGGTCGCCTTGATGGCCAGGGTCTCCGCGACCGCCTCCTCGAAGCCGCGAGCGAGGTCGGCGCGCGCCTGGCGGTCCTCGCCCAGCGCCTCCAGCTCCAGCCGCACCCGCGTCTTCAGCCCGGAGAAGGAGAAGTCCAGGCCGGGCTTGTCGGTCATGGGGCGGGGCAGCCGGTAGACTCCTGGCTGGCCCTCGGCGGCCAGCGCCGCCAGGGCGGGCCCGCCGGGATAACCGAGGTCCATGATCTTCGCCGTCTTGTCGAAGGCCTCCCCGGCGGCGTCGTCCACGGAACGCCCCAGGAGCCGGTACTCCCCCACGCCGCGGACCTCGGCCAGCAGGGTGTGGCCGCCGGAGACCAGCAGGGCGACGAAGGGGAAGGCCGGCGGCTCCGGCTCCAGCAGCGGCGCCAGCAGATGCCCCTCCATGTGGTGAACCCCCACCGCCGGCCGGTCCAGCGCCCAGGCCAGGCTGCGCCCCACCGTCGCCCCCACCAGCAGCGCCCCCACCAGGCCGGGGCCGGCGGTGTAGGCGATGCCGTCGAGATCGGCCGGGGTGAGCCCGGCGCGGTCGAGGACCGTCTCCACCAGCGGCGTGAGCCGGCGGATGTGGTCCCGCGAGGCCAGCTCGGGGACCACACCGCCGTGCTCGGCGTGGAGGTCGGTCTGGCTGTGGACGACGTCCGCCTCCAGCCCCGCATCGCCGTAGAGGGCGGCGGCGGTCTCGTCGCAGGAGCTCTCGATACCCAGTACGCGCATGGCGGGGAACATACCCGGGCGACGGTCTTCCGACAAGCACAGGCCTTGGCACGCGGCGGATTGCCTTCTACAATGCCCGATTCGCCCAACTGAAGACGCTGAATCGAGGTCCCAATGCCCGAGGTACGAGTCAAGGAGAACGAGCCTTTCGACGTGGCGCTGCGGCGCTTCAAGCGCGCCTGCGAGAAGGCCGGAATCCTCTCCGAGGTGCGCCGTCGTGAGTACTACGAGAAGCCCACCGCCGAGCGCAAGCGCAAGCGCGCCGCGGCCATCAAGCGCTATCAGAAGAAGCTCTCCCGGGAGAATACCCGGGGCAAGCGCAAGTAACCGGGGGACACCGCCGTGGCCGAGGGCCTGAAGGAGCGTATCCAGGCGGATGTGAAGGATGCCATGCGGGCCCGCGACAAGGACCGCCTGACCACCCTTCGCATGATCACCGCCGGCCTCCAGCAGAAGGAGGTGGATGACCGCGTCGAACTGGATGACGCCGGCGTCCTCGCCCTGCTGGACAAGATGGCCAAGCAGCGGCGGGAGTCCATCGAGCAGTACGAGCAGGGCGGGCGGGACGAGCTGGCCCAGCGCGAACGCGCCGAGCTGGCCGTCATCGAGGCCTATCTCCCCCAGCCACTCTCCGATGCGGAACTCGATGCCCTGGTGGATGAGGCGATAACCGCCACCGGGGCCGCGGCCATGGCCGACATGGGCCGGGTCATGGGCGAGCTCAAGCCGCGCGTCCAGGGCCGGGCCGACATGGGCGAGGTGTCGGCGCGGGTCAAGGCCCGCCTCGGCGGCTGAGCCCGGGCGCCCCATGGCCGGGCGGATCCCCCAGAACTTCATCGATGATCTGGTCTCCCGAAGCGATATCGTGGAGATCATCGGTGAGCGCGTCCCGCTGAAGCGCAAGGGCCGCGAGTACGCCGCCTGCTGCCCCTTCCACGACGAGCGCACCCCCTCCTTCTACGTCAGTCCCGAGAAGCAGTTCTACCACTGCTTCGGTTGCGGGGCCCACGGCACCGCCCTGGGTTTCCTCATGGACTACGGCCACCTCTCCTTCCCGGAGGCGGTGGAGGAACTGGCCGGCCGCCAGGGGCTCGAGGTCCCCCGGGAGGGGGATGACGGCCGGCCCCCGGCCCCGGATCGGACCCCCCTCTACGAGGCGCTGGTGGCGGCGGCGGACTACTACCGCACCATGCTCCGCCGTCACCAGCAGGCCCGTCGTGCCGCGGACTATCTCAAGGGTCGCGGGGTCAGCGGGACCACGGCCCGGGACTACGGCCTGGGCTTCGCCCCGCCGGGCTGGCGCAATCTCCTGGAGGCCCTGGGCGGCGGCGAACAGACCCGGGCGCGCCTGGTGGAGGCCGGCCTGCTTATCGAGCGCGATGACGGCGGCGTCCACGACCGCTTCCGCGACCGGATCCTCTTCCCCATCCACGACCATCGTGGCCGACCCATCGCCTTCGGTGGCCGGATCCTCGGCGACGGCGAGCCCAAGTACCTCAATTCCCCGGAGACGCCGGTCTTCCACAAGGGCCGGGAGCTCTACGGGCTCTACGAGGCGCGCCGCGCCCTGCGCCGGGTGGACCGGCTGCTGGTGGTGGAGGGCTACATGGATGTCATCGCCCTGGCCGGCGCCGGCGTCCACCACGCCGTCGCCACCCTGGGGACCGCGACCACCGCCGACCACCTGGATCGCGCCTTCCGCCTCACCGGCGAGGTGGTCTTCTGTTTCGACGGCGATCGGGCCGGCCGCGAGGCCGCCTGGCGGGCGCTGGAGAACGCCCTGCCGGTCCTGCGGGACGGCCGGAGCGTGCGGTTCCTCTTTCTGCCCGAGGGCGATGACCCCGACACCCTGGTCCGCCGGGAGGGAGGCGAGGCCTTCGGGGCCCGGGAGACTGACGCCGAGGCGCTGGAGGACTACCTCCTGCGCCGGCTCATCGAGGACCACGACCCGGAATCGGTGGCCGGCCGCCGGGCGCTGGTGGCCGCCGCTCGGCCGCTGCTCGCCCGCGCCCACGATGCCGTGCTGCGCGAGCAGCTGGTCCGCGAGATCGCCACGCGGGCCGGGGTGGGCGCCGAGCACCTCGAGCCCGGCGAGGAGGGGCCGGCCCAGCCGGAGGCCGCACCCCCGGAACGGCCCGCACCACCGCGGCGACGGCCCAGCGGTATGCCCCAGCCGCGCACCCTGGAGCGCCACGCCATTGCCACCCTCCTGCAGGCGCCGGGGCTGGCCGGCGAGGTCGCGGAGCCCGAGCGCTTCGCCCGCCTGGGGACGCCGGGGGGCGAGTTGCTGACGGAGCTCCTTGAACAATTGCAGGCCGATCCCCATCTATCCACCGGCGCGCTCCTGGAGCGCTGGCGCGGGACCGATGCCGGTCGCGGGCTGGCGCGGCTCGCGGGCCAGGGCCTGCTGGTGGCCGACGAGCAGGCCCTGGCCGCGGAATTTCGCGACACCCTCAACCGTCTCTCGGATCGACTGCGGGACCAGCGCCTGGACGAACTCCTGGCGCGAGAGAGTTCGCTGAACCAGACTGAACGCGACGAGCTTCGCACCCTGCTGGGCCGGAGCCGGGGAGCTGGTGAAAAACCCTCCTGACTTGAGCAGTCTTTGTATGCTCTGCTAGACTGCCCGATTGCTCGGCCCCACCCTCAACCAATCTCGACGGCTTCAATTCTATGGATCAAAAGACCCAGGAGTCCCGGATCAAGGCGCTCATTGCCAAGGGCAAGGAGCAGGGCTACCTCACCTACGCCGAAGTCAACGACCATCTGCCCGACGACATCGTCGAGGCCGATCAGGTCGAGGACATCATCACCATGATCAACGACATGGGGATCGACGTCCATGAGGCGGCACCGGATACCGACACCCTCCTCATGTCCGAGGCCACCGTGGCCGACGAGGATGCGGCGGAAGAGGCCGCGGCGGCGCTGGCCACCATGGACTCCGAGTTCGGCCGCACCACCGACCCCGTGCGTATGTACATGCGCGAGATGGGGGCGGTGGAGCTGCTGACCCGCGAGGGCGAGATCGAGATCGCCAAGCGCATCGAGGCCGGCTCCCGGCAGATGCTGCAGGCGCTGGGCCTCTACCTGGGTACCATCAATGAGCTGGTGACCGACTACGAGCGCGTGGAGGCCGGCGAGCGGCGCCTGGCCGATCTCATCGGCGGCTTCGTGAGCCCCGACGAGGATGCCGCGCCCACCGACGCCACCCCCTCCGCCGAGACCCTCGCCGCCGAAGAGGAAGAGGAGACCGAGGAGGCCGCGCCGGAGAACAACGGCCCGGACCCCGAGGAGGCGGCGCGCCGCTTCAACGAGCTCCGCGACCTGCGCGACCGTTACCTGGCCCTGCCCATCGCCGAGCGCGATGGCGATGCCGGCCGGGCGCTGCGCGAGCAGATGTCCGAGACCTTCATGACCCTGAAGCTCGTACCCAAGCTCATGGAGCGGCTGGTCAACAACCTGCGCGAGATCGTGGATCGCATCCGCGAGCAGGAGCGTGCGGTCATGGATATCTGCGTCAACCAGGCGCGGATGCCCCGCAAGACCTTCGTCGCCTCCTTCCCGGACAACGAGACCGACCCCGAGTGGGTGGATCGCGAGATCGCCACGGGTGCGCCCTATGCCGAGGCCCTGGGCCAGCACGCCGACGCCATCCGCAAGGCGCAGCAGAAGCTCTCCACGATGGCCGAGGAGTGCTCCATGGCCATCAGCGAAGTCAAGGAGATCAACCGCAAG
This sequence comes from Thiohalospira halophila DSM 15071, assembly GCF_900112605.1. Taxonomy (NCBI): domain Bacteria; kingdom Pseudomonadati; phylum Pseudomonadota; class Gammaproteobacteria; order Thiohalospirales; family Thiohalospiraceae; genus Thiohalospira; species Thiohalospira halophila. Next base: position 66,706 of record NZ_FOMJ01000008.1, on the reverse strand, counting down.
GTCTCCATCGGCGAGGCCAAGGCGCGTCGAGCGAAGAAGGAAATGGTCGAGGCCAACCTGCGGCTGGTGATCTCCATCGCCAAGAAGTACACCAACCGCGGCCTGCAGTTCCTGGATCTCATCCAGGAGGGCAACATCGGCCTGATGAAGGCGGTGGACAAGTTCGAATACCGTCGCGGCTACAAGTTCTCCACCTACGCGACCTGGTGGATCCGGCAGGCCATCACCCGCTCCATCGCGGACCAGGCCCGGACCATCCGCATCCCGGTGCACATGATCGAGACCATCAACAAGCTCAACCGGGTCTCGCGGCAGATGCTCCAGGAGATGGGCCGCGAGCCCACCCCCGAGGAGCTGGCCGAGCGCATGGAGATGCCGGAGGACAAGGTCCGCAAGGTGATGAAGATCGCCAAGGAGCCCATCTCCATGGAGACCCCCATCGGAGACGACGAGGACTCCCATCTCGGCGACTTCCTGGAGGACACCAACGTCGCCTCCCCGGTGGATTCCGCCACCGGCGAGGCCCTGCGCGAGGCCACCCAGGACGTCCTGGAGGGGCTCACGGCGCGGGAGGCCAAGGTACTGCGGATGCGCTTCGGCATCGACATGAATACCGACCACACCCTCGAGGAGGTCGGCAAGCAGTTCGATGTCACCCGCGAGCGCATACGCCAGATCGAGGCCAAGGCGCTGCGCAAGCTCCGCCATCCCACCCGTTCCGAGGCGCTGCGCTCCTTCCTCGACGCCGAGGAGGCGTAGCCCCGCCGGTAAGGGCCGCCGCCCGGCGGCCCGCCCCTCCGGGCCCGTAGCTCAGCTGGTCAGAGCAAGCGACTCATAATCGCTGGGTCGTCGGTTCGAGCCCGACCGGGCCCACCATCCAATCGGGCATTACAGCTCTCGCCCGGTGACACTGCCTATCCGAGTCACAAGAAAGTCCCCCCTTCGATGGCGAGCTTCCCTTACTTCGTCGCGGCCCCATCGCTGGCGATAACCACCTCGTGGCGTTCCAGGCGGCCCTCCTCGGTGTAGGCCTCGTGGGGCAGGGGGTTGTTGTGGGCCTCCTTGAAGTCGTCGCTGGACAGCCACTGGCGGAAGGCGTCCTCGCTCTCCCAGTGGGTGAGGACGATCCAGGGGCTCTCCTCGTCCGCGGGTCGCAGGACTTCCATGCGGATGAACCCGGGGTTCTGCTCGATGCGGCCGGCCCGCTGGCGGAAGCGCTCCTCGAAGGCCTGCTCCCACCCGGCGGCGACGGGGACGCGATTGGCGACGACGTACATGTTCATTCCTCCGATAGGGTCAGCGTAGTCTTGTCGACGAGTTCGCCAGCGCGGTCGAACTCGTAGATCAGCGGTTCTGCCAGCGGCACGTCCAGCCCGGCGATTCCCTCGTCGCTGTAGCCCTCCAGATCCTTGATGAGGGCGCGCAGGCTGTTGCCGTGCGCCACGACCAGGGCGTCGCGCCCGGCTTCGATGCAGGGGCGCAGGGTATCCGACCACCAGGGCCGGACGCGTGTCACCGTGTCCGCCAGGGCTTCCGCCGCCGGTAGCTGCCCCGGCTCCAGTGCGGCGTAGCGCGGGTCGAATCGCGGGTGGCGCTCGTCGTCCCATTCCAGGTCCGGCGGCCGCGTGGCGTAGGAGCGCCGCCAGGCGTGGACCTGTTCGGCGCCGTACCGCCGCTCGAAATCGGTCTTGTTCTCCCCCTGCAGTGCGCCGTAGTGGCGCTCATTGAGGCGCCAGTCGCGGTGGACTGGAAGCCACATCCGGTCGCTGGCATCCAGGGCGAGCCAGAGCGTCCGGATGGCGCGGGTCAGCACCGAGGTGAAGGTCACCTGCGGGAGCAGGCCCGCGGTGGCCAGCGTCTCCCCGGCCGCCCAGGCCTGAGCCCGGCCGGTCTCCGAGAGGTCCACATCGGTCCAGCCGGTGAAGCGGTTGGCGAGGTTCCATTCGCTCTCGCCGTGGCGCAGCAGGATGACTCGGCTCATGTTCCCCTCCTTGTCCCGTCTCCCAGTCTACGGCGCGCCGCCGCCGGGGTCACCGCCCCCCGGCGATGATGGCCGGGATGGCCATCTCCTCCCGGCTCAATCCGCCATGGACCGCCCGCTGCCGGATCCCCGGGCGCCAGGGGTCGCCGGTGAGGACGTGGCCGGGGGCCATCTCCACCACGAGGTCCCCGATCCGCGGGTAGAGCTCCGGATGCGCCGGCCCGGGCCCCAGCCAGCCGCGATCCAGGATGGCCTCCCGGGTGTGGATGGCGGTGACCGCCCGGTCGAGTGCCTCCTGCACGGCGGCCCGGGTCTCCTCGACGGCCCCGGCATGGGGATAGAGGAAGGGGACGCGCCCCTCGCCGCAGGGCGGCACGGTGAGCATGGCCGCCAGTTCCGGCAGGGCGCTGAGCTCATGGAGGCCGCCGTCGTCGACGTCGATGAGGCCGTGGTCGGCGGTGGCGATGAGCAGCCCGTCCTCGGGGAGGGCGGCGGCCGTGGCGGCCAGGGCCGCATCCAGCTCGTGGAAGTGGTCCCGGACCGCCTCGCTCCCGCAGCCGTGCTGGTGGCTCAGGGCATCGAAGGCGGGCCAGTAGACCTGCAATAGCCGCGGCTCCGGCTCCCCGGCCAGCCGGCCCACGAGTCCGGGTAGCTCGCCCGGGGCCTCGAGGTCGTGGTGCCGGCCGGTGGCGTGGTGGCGGGAGTAGGGCGTGCCCTGCAGCCAGCCGGGCTGGCAGGTGGCCACCGGGCGGTCCGCCTGCTCTGCCCAGGGGGTGGCGGTATAGAGCGGCCCCGGCAGGACGCCGGCGGTGCCCAGATCCAGGTGGCCGTACCGGGTGTTGTGGGCCAGCGGCACGGCCACCGTCCCGGCCTCGCGCAGCCAGGTAAACCAGGCCGGGAGGCCGTGGGCCGCCGGGGCCAGCCCGGTGTAGAAGGTGGTCAGGGCGCTGGTGGTGGTGGAGGGGAAGACCGAGGTCAGCGTCCCCTGGCAGTGGCGGGCCAGCCAGGAATCGGGATGGCGTTCCAGGGCCGCCGCGCCCAGCCCGTCCAGCAGGGCGAATACCACCACCCGCGCCTCGGCGACCCGGGCGGGGTCCAGCAGCGGCGTCGGCGGGGCCGGCGTCGATGCCCCCAAGCCCCGGGCCACCGAGGCGACCAGATTCCCCAGGCCGGAACCGGTGTAGTCCGGTTCCACGGTCGATATCTTTTCGCTCTCCATACCTCCATGATCGGCCGCCGCGCGCCGCCTTGCCACCCCCCGGCCTGGCGGCTACGTTTGGATCGAACCTCGAGAAGACCAAAAAACGACTGTCGCAGGGAGAACGCCAATGATTGGCCGCAAGAATATCGTCTTCGGATTCCTCTACCTCGTGATCACCGCCGCCCTCGGCCCCTACATGGTCACCCAGCTCCACCCGGATGTCGGCGCCGCCGCCCAGGAGCGGCAGCAGAGCATGGCCCGGCTGCAGCAGCTGGCCGCCAGTGACTTCGAGGAGAACCTGGAGCCGCTGACCGGGGCGGAGATTGCGCGCGCCAATACCGAGGCCCTTCTGGCCCAGAGCACCTTCGATAACGCCCGCGCCCCCATCGACGGGATCAAGGCCGGGCCCCACGCCCACGGCAACCTGGAGGCGCTGCTCAACATCGCCGTGGGCATCGCCCTGGTCTTCATCGCCGTGGCCCCCATCTTCAAGCAGGTGATATCTTGGGTCTTCATCGTCGGGGCGCTGCTGCACTCGGGAGTCCTCTACCTCACCCAGTTCGGCGTTACCCTGGGTGGACTGACCTCGATCCTTCAGCCCATCGGCCCGCCCCTGGTCCTGCTCGGGCTGTTGCTGGCCGGTATCGCGGCCGCCATGGGCTGGCGAGGTGAACCGGTCCGTGACTGACCGGAGGCCGCCCGTCCCGACGTGATGGCACCCTCCCTCCGGGGAGGGTGAGTTGTCTCCCCATGCCATCAGGAGTCGGGCCCATGCGCACCCTCTATCCCGCCATCCAGTCCTATGTGCAGCACACGCTGCCGGTGGACCCGCCCCACCAGCTCCATATGGAGGAGTGCGGGACGGCCCACGGCCACCCAGTGGTCTTTCTCCACGGCGGCCCGGGCTCTGGCTGCCAGGCCTACCACCGCCGTTTCTTCGACCCCGACCGCTGGCGGGTGGTCCTGCCGGATCAACGGGGAGCGGGACGCTCCGCGCCCCACGCCGAGACGGAGGGCAACGACACGGCCGCCCTGGTCCGCGACCTGGAGGCGCTGCGCGAGCATCTGGGGATCGAGCAGTGGACCGTCTTCGGCGGCTCCTGGGGTTCGACCCTGGGGCTGGCCTACGCCCAGGCCCATCCCGAGCGGGTCACCGGTCTGATCCTGCGCGGGATCTTCCTGGGCAGCCCGGAAGAGGTCGCCTGGGTTTGCCAGGACGGGGCCCACCGCTTTGCCCCCGAGGCGTGGGAGGAGTTCCTGGCCCCCATCCCCGAGGCCGAGCGGGACGACCTGCTGGCCGCCTACCACCGCCGCCTCACCGGGAGCGACGAGATCGGCCGCATGTCGGCCGCGCGCGCCTGGGCGCGCTGGGAGGGGCGCCTGGCCACCCTGGCCGCCAGTGAAGAGGTGGCCGACCACTTCGCCGAGGGCTATACCGCCCTGGCCCTGGCGCTCATCGAGGCGCACTACTTCCGCAACCACTGCTTCCTGGAGCCCGGCCAGCTCCTGCGGGACGTGGAGCGGATCCGCAACATCCCCGGGACCATCGTCCAGGGGCGCTATGACCTCATCTGCCCGCCGGCCACCGCCCACGCCCTGGCCCGGGAATGGCCCGAGGCCGAGCTGGAGATGGTGACCGAGGCCGGCCACGCCGCCTCCGAGCCGGGGATCGTCGACGCCCTGGTCCGGGCGACGGACCGCCTGGCGGATCGCCTGGACGGTCGACCCGCCGGCCGATGATCGGTCTGCTGCAACGCGTCACCCGCGCCGCCGTGCGCGTGGAGGATCAGACCATCGCCGCCATCGATGCCGGCCTGCTGGTCCTGGTGGGGGTGGAGCGCGGCGACACCGAGGCGGGGGCCCGTCGCCTGGCGCAGCGGCTGGTGGGGTACCGCGTCTTCCCCGATGATGCCGGCCGGATGAACCGCAGCCTGGTGGATTCGGGTGGCGGCCTGCTACTGGTGCCCCAGTTCACCCTGGCCGCCGATACCCGCAAGGGCACCCGCCCCGGCTTCTCTTCCGCCGCCGAGCCCGCCGAGGGGGAGCGCCTCTTCCAGGAGCTGGTGGCCGCCGCGCGCGCGGAGGTGGCCACGGTGGAGACCGGCCGCTTCAGCGCGGACATGGCGGTGGAGCTGGTCAACGACGGGCCGGTGACCTTCGAACTCCGGGTGCCACCGGGCTGATTCCGGGGAGGATGGCGCCCCGGGGTGAGCGAGTGCTCGCATTCCGGGGCTGCCCGATTCGGCCGGCTCGCTGGAACCTAGGCGGCCGGGGTGGTACCGTTTTGCCATGCTCTTCGTCCGACTCCTGCCCCTGCTCCTCGCCCTCTCCCTGACCGCTTGCGGCGGCCAGGACGACGCCCCCACCTTCTGGGAGGTGGAGCCGGCCCCGGATGGCGAGACCAGCCGCGTCTTCGGGATCGAGCTGGGGGCCAGTCCCTACTCCGAGCTGGCGGCGCAGACCCGGGCCCGCCCCCGGTTTGCACTCTTCGAGGAGGAGGGCGAGCGCAGCGTCGAGGTCTTCTTCAAGGAGGTCTACTTCGGCCGCTTCACCGGGCGCCTCTACGGCCAGCTGGACCCGTCGGACGGGACCGTGGCCACCCTCAAGGAGGCCGCGGGGGAGGGCCGCGCCATCGAGGGCGGTCGCCGCTGGAACCTGGATGCCCGCGAGGGTGAGCTGGATGATGCCACCGTCACCGCCCTGATCTTCATCCCCCATGCCGACCTGGATGACGGGATCATTCGCAGCCGGTTCGGCGAGCCGACGGAGGTCCGGCGCAGCGGCCGGCAGCACCACTACCTCTACCCCGAGCGCGGCATCGACGTCGCCCTGGACCCGGATGGCAAGGAGGTCATCCAGTATGTACCCCCCGTCCAGTTCCACCGGATCCGCCAGCCCCTGGCAGACTGAAACCATGGCGGCGAGCGAGGACGACGACCTCCACGCCGAGGTCCGCCACCTGCGTGCCCGGCTGGAGGAGCTGCTGGAACGCGCCCACGCCAACGAGGCGACCCAGCGGCGCCTCCAGACGGTGGAGCTGGACATGCTCCGCCGCTACCCGCTGGTGGACCTCCTCCGCGCCCTGATCCTGGACTACCCCGAGCAGCTCGGCCTGCAGGGGGCCGCGCTCCACGTCTGCCCGCCCCAGCCGGAGGTCTCCGCCCTGGGGGTCAGCGGCGATCTCCCCTCCGGCGTCTACCTGGCCGAGGTGGTCCCGCCGGAGGACATCCACCTGGGGACGCTGGAGGCGGAATCGCCCGACTGGTTCCCCCACCAGGCGAGCCCGGGAAGCCTGGCCCTGCTCCCCCTGCATGCCGGCGGCCAGTACCTGGGGATCTACGCCCTGGCCGGCGAGGCGGGGCGTTTCCAGCCCAACCAGGGGACCGCCTTCCTCCAGCGGTTGGCGGCCATGGTCGCCACCAGCCTGGACAACGCCATCAACCACGCCCGCCTGGAGGAGATGGCCCTCTCCGACCCCCTCACCGGGCTGGACAACCGCCGCTCCCTGGAGCGCCGCCTGGGCGAGGCTGTGGCCCGCAGCCGCCGCCAGGCACGGGACCTGGCCTGCCTGTTGCTGGATATCGACTACTTCAAGGCCATCAATGACCGCCACGGTCACCCGGCCGGCGACCGCGTACTGGTGGAGGTGGCCGAGGCCCTGGCCAGCGCCGTGCGCGGGGGCGACGCCCTGGCCCGCTACGGCGGCGAGGAGTTCGCCGTGCTCATGGAGGTGGAGGGGGCCGAGGCCGCCGAGGCCGCGGCCGAGCGGATGCGCATGGCCGTCTCCACGGTCACCTCTCCGGACGGGGATGCCCTGACCGCCTCGGTGGGGCTGGCGCTACTGGACCCGGCCGAGGAGGGCGAGGCCCTCGTCGAGCGCGCCGATGCCGCCCTCTACCAGGCCAAGGCGGCTGGCCGCGACCGCGTGGAAGCGGCCGACTAGTCCTCCCCCTCGCCCCCGGAGGAATCGCGCCGGGCCCGGGGATGGGCCTGGTCGTAGACCTCCGCCAGGTGCTGGAAGTCCAGGTGGGTATAGACCTGGGTGGTGGTGATGTCGGCGTGGCCCAGGAGCTGCTGCACGGCGCGCAGGTCGCCGCTGGACTCCAGCAGGTGGGAGGCGAAGGCGTGGCGCAGCATGTGCGGATGGACCCGGGGCAGCCCCAGGGCGGTGGCGTGGCGGCGCAGCCGCTGCTGGACCGAGCGCGCGCCCAGCCGGGTCCCGCGGCGGCTTACGAAGAGCGCCGTCTCGCCCTCCGCTGCCAGCGCGTCCCGCTGGGGTAGCCAGGCCTCCAGCGCGCGCCGCGCCGCCTTCCCCACCGGCACCTCCCGCTCCTTGTTCCCCTTGCCGAGCACCCGTAGCAGGGTCTGGCCGGGGGCCACCTGCTGGCGCTCCAGGGCGACCACCTCCGCCAGGCGCAGGCCGCTGGAATAGAGCAGCTCGAACAGCGCCCGATCGCGGATGAGCAGGGGGTCGGCGGGATCCTCGCCGCCGCCGGTCTCGTCCAGGAGCTGCTGGGTGGTATCCACCTCCAGGGTGCGGGGCAGCCGCTGCCCCTGCTTGGGGGCGCGGATATCGGCGGCCGGGTCGGCGCGGATGACCTGCTCCCGGATGAGCCAGCCGAAGAGGGTGCGCGCGGCGGAGAGCCCCCGGGCCAGGCTGCGGGCGCCGATGCCCTTGCGGTGCCGGGCGGTGACCCAGGCGCGGATGTGGCGGGGCGCGACCTCGTCCCACCGTTGGACCCCGTCATCGACGAGCCGGGTGATCAGGCCGGTGAGGTCGCGGCGGTAGGCGGCCACGGTGGCGGAGCTGGTGCGCCGCTCCCGGGCCAGGTGGTCGAGGAAGCGCTCCAGGTCGCTGGCCAGCCCCTCGCTCGCGGCCATGGCTCAGCCCGCCAGGTGGGGGTGCAGGGCGGCGGCGGCCGCCTCGCCCAGCTGCTCCAGGAAGAGCGTCCCCTGGCCGGCGCGGAAGCGCTCCGGGTCGGTGGAGCCCACGGCGAGGAGCCCCAGGGAGCGGCCGCGCAGGGGCAGCGGGATGAGGGCGGCGGAGACCATGGCCTCGCCGCCGTCGCCGAAGATCAGGGCGCCGATCTCCGCATCCAGGCGGCCGCAGACCGGGTTGGGTGCGGCGAAGATCCGCTCCAGCCGGTTGCGATCGGCCCCCCGGGGACCGATGAGGTGGTCGGGGATGTGGTGCTCGCCAGCGGGGTAGAGGCGCAGGGCGACGGCATCCGCCCCGCAGTCCCGGTGCAGGTCGCGCTCCAGGGCCTCGGCCACCGCCGTCGGCTCCCGGGCGCTGAGCAGGTCGAGGACCAGCTGGTGGAACTGGAGGGCCAGGGATTCGTTGTCCCGCGCCAGGGCGTAGAGCTCATCCAGCCGGTGGCGCATCTCCTCGCGCTGCTCACGCAGCCGCGACACCTGGCGCTCCACCAGGGAGACGGCGCCGGTGCCCGCGGCGTGGGGGATGTTGAGTTCGGCCAGGAGGTCGGGGTGGCGGCGCAGGAGGTCCGGGTGGTGGCGGAGGAATTCCACCACCTGCTGCTCATGCAGGGCCGCGTCGGCCGCTTCGCTAGACTGCCGGGTCATGGTCGATGCGTCCCTCGAAAACGGTCTTCGCCGGCCCGGTCAGGGTGATGGGCGAACCCGGGCCGGGCCAGTGGATGGTCAGGCGGCCACCGGGCAGATCGACGGTAACGGTACCATCCAGCCAGCCCTGCTGGCGACCGACCGCCACCGCCGCACAGGCCCCGCTGCCGCAGGCCAGGGTCTCGCCGGAGCCGCGCTCGAAGACCCGCAGGCGGATGTGATCGCGCCCGTGGGCCTCGACGAAACCCACATTCACCCCCTCGGGGAAGCGCTCCAGCGCCTGGATGGCCGGGCCCATGGTTGCCACCGGGACCCGGTCCAGGGCCTCCACCCGCATGACGGCGTGGGGATTGCCCAGGCCCACGGCCCCAATGCGGAAGGTCCGGTCCTCCAGCACCAGCTCGTACTCGTCGGCCCGCTCCGGTGCCTCGAAGGGGATCGCCGCCGGCTCGAAGCGCGGCTCGCCCATGTCCACGTCCACCTGGCCGTCCGGGTGCGTGGTCAGCGCCATCCGCCCGGCCCGGGTGGCCACGCGGACGGGGTCGCCGGCGAAGTCGGTATGCTCGCGGATCCAGCGGGCGAAACAGCGGGCGCCGTTGCCGCACTGGTCCACCTCGCCGCCGTCGGCGTTGAAGATGCGATAGCCGAAGTCCACCCCGTCATCGGGAGCGGCCTCCACCAGCAGGACCTGGTCGCAGCCCACGCCGAAGCGGCGGTCCGCCAGCCAGCGGATGTGGCCGGGGGTCGGATCGAAGGTGGCTGCGCGGTTGTCGATGACCACGAAGTCGTTGCCGAGCCCCTGCATCTTGGTAAATTCCAGCGCCATGGCAGCAGGTTACCGGGACAGGCCGGGATTGCAACCGCCGGCGAGCCACTGGCGGTAGTCCACCCAGAGGCAGCGACCGACCACGGCGGGGAGCCCGGCCTCGGTGGCGATCCGGGCCCCCTCCGCCGACTCGGCGCCGGGCTGCAGCCACAGGGCGCCGTGACCGCCGGCCACCGTGGCCTCGGCGATGGCGGGGACCTCGGCCGGATTGCGGAAGACCACCACGGCGTCCGTGGGCGTGGTGAGGTCGGAAAGACTGGCCACGGCGGCCTCGCCGAGGATCGCGTCGATGGCCGGGCGCACCGGCCGGATGGCGAGCCCCAGCCCCTGGAGGCCCGCCGCGACCTGGTGGCTGGGGCGATCGGTCCGAGGGGAGAGGCCGACCACGGCGATGGTGGCCAGACCCGCCAGCAGCCGGTCGAGATCCACCGTCGGCTCCGTCATGCCAGGGCCGCCCCGCCGTCCCGGCCCACCAGAGCGATCTCCCCGGCGAGCCAGGCGTGCAGACGGCGGCCGGCCAGTTCGCCGCGCCAGCCCTGGAGGACCGGGAGGTCGGTCTCGCCGGCCACCAGCCGCTCCAGCTCCTTGCGGGCGGTGAGGCTGGCCACGCTGACCCCGGCCTCCTCTGCCGCCAGGCGGGCGACGGCCATCAGGGCATCCACGGCGGCCTCGCCCGCCGGTTCCAGCTGGGGTCGGGCCTCCACCGCCGGCCACTGCGCCGGCGGCTCGTCCAGGGTGGCGTTGACGCGGCCAAGCAGGGCGTCCCGCGTGGCCTCGTCCAGCTTGTGGCTGCCGCGCAGCTTGCCCAGCCGCTGGGCGTTGCGCGGGCGGCGCCGGGCGATCTCCAGCAGCAGCTCGTCGCGGACCACCCATCCGCGGGGGATGTCGGCCTCGGCGGCTGCCTCCTCCCGCCAGGCGGCCAGGGCCTGGAGGATCCCGCGGCCGGCGCCGTCGAGCTGGTGGTGGCCGCGGACCCGGCGCCACGCCTCCGCTGGCGGGTTGGCGTAGGCGGCCGGGTCGGCCAGGCGGGCAAAGTCCTCGCCCAGCCAGTCCAGCCGGCCCCGGGCGGCCAGCTCGTCCCGCAGGGCGGGGTAGAGTTCGGCCAGGTAGCGGACGTCGTCGCCGGCGTAGCGCAGCAACTCCGGCTCCAGCGGCCGCTGGGACCAGTCGGCGCGGCTGGCGCTCTTGTCCAGCTTGACCCCCAGGCGGGCCTCCACCAGGCGGGCGTAGCCCACCTGGTCACCCAGGCCGGAGAGGGCGGCGGCGATCTGGGTATCGAACAGTGGCGCGGGGACCGCCCCCGCGGCCTGGAGCAGCACCTCCACATCCTGGGCGGCGGCGTGGAAGACCTTGGTGATCCCCGGGTCGGTGAGGACCGACCACAGCGGTGCGAGGTCGGTGAGCGCCAGCGGGTCGATGCAGGCCACCCGGCCGGTGGGCGTGGCCACCTGGATCAGGCAGAGCTGGGGGTAGTAGGTCCGCTCGCGCAGGAATTCGGTGTCCACCGCCAGCCAGGACTGGTCGCGCAGATCGGCGACGAGTTCCGCCAGGGCGTCGGGGGTGTCCACCAGTGGCGGCAGGTCGAAGAGGTCGGTCTGACCGGGGGGCGTGTTTTGGCTCATGGCGCCATTCTACGCCCGGCGCCGGCAGGGGTGTAGAATTCGGGGCATGGCCGCGCTGATCCGATTCTTCTGGGAGCTGACCCTGCTCCGGCGCACCCCTCAGGAGCTGCCCGATTCCCGGGGGCTGCTGGGGCTGATGCTCATCCTCCACGTCGGCACCGGCTGGCTGCTGGAGGTCCGCGGCCTGGAGCCGGGGCGTGCCCTGTTCAGCGCCGCGGCCGGGGCGGCGATCCTGGTGGTCCTGGCCAACATCCTGCTGGCGGCGGTGAACCACCCGGAACGGGCGGTGCGCACCATCACTGCCCTGGCCGGCGCGGATGTGATCATTGGCCTCATCGCCCGCGCGGGGATGCCGCTCCTGGCGCCGGAGAGCGGCATGATGGCGCTGTGGCAGCTCCTGCTCGTACTCTGGAGCCTGGTGGTCACCGCCCACATCCTGCGCCACGCTTTGTCCACCACCCTGCTGTGGGGTATGGTCATCGCCCTGGCCTACGCCTATCTGAGCCTGGCGCTGCTGGCGCCCTTCTTCTACGGCAGCCTTTGAATGCACCTCCACATCCTCGGTATCGCTGGCACCTTCATGGGCGGCCTGGCCCAGCTGGCTCGGGCCGCCGGCCATCGCGTCACCGGTGCCGACGCCGCGGTCTACCCGCCCATGTCGGACCAGCTGGAGGCGGCCGGAATCGCCCTCACCGAGGGCTGGGACCCGGCCCAGCTCGACCCCGCCCCGGATGTCGTGGTCATCGGCAACGCCCTCTCCCGGGGCAATCCGGTGGTGGAGGTCGTCCTGGACCGGGGTATCCCCTACACCTCCGGGCCCCAGTGGCTGGCCAAACACGTCCTGGCCGAGCGCCACGTGCTGGCGGTGGCGGGGACCCACGGCAAGACCACCACCGCCAGCCTCCTGGCCGCCATCCTGGGGGCGGCTGGGGAGCAGCCGGGTTTCCTCATCGGGGGAGTGCCGGGGGATTTCGGCGTCAGCGCCCGTTTGGGCGAGGGCCGCTGCTTCGTGGTGGAGGCGGACGAGTACGACACCGCCTTCTTCGACAAGCGCTCCAAGTTTCTCCACTACCGGCCGCGGACCCTGGTCCTGAATAACCTCGAGTTCGACCACGCCGACATCTTCCCCGATCTGGCGGCTATCCAGCGGCAATTCCACCATCTGGTCCGGACCGTCCCGGGAACGGGCGCCATCCTCGCCCCGGCCGCCGATGCGGCGCTGGAGGAGGTCCTGGCCATGGGCTGCTGGACCCCCGTGACCCGGGTGGGAGCCGGCGGGGACTGGCAGGTATCGGGGAGCGGCCACCAGCTGACCCTGCAGCGGGGAGACGAGCCCGCGGTCACCACGGAATGGCCCCTCACCGGGGAGCACAACCGGGCGAATGCCGCCATGGCGGTCGCGGCGGCCTCCTCCGTGGGTGTGGCGCCGGAGGCGGCGACCCGGGCGCTGGCCGGCTTTGGCGGGGTCCGCCGGCGCCAGGAGCTGCGTGGCGAGCCGCGCGGGATCCGGGTGCTGGACGACTTCGCCCACCACCCCACGGCCATCCGCACCACCCTGGCCGGCCTGCGCGAGGACCGGCCGCAGGGGCGGCTCTGGGTGGTCACCGAGCCCCGTTCGGCGACCATGCGCCGGGGCGTCCATCAACAGGCGCTCGCGGGGGCGCTGGAGGCGGCGGATGGCGTCTTCGCCCTGCGCCCGGAGGGGCTGGAATGGGATCTGGCGGCGGCGCTGGCGCCGCTGGGCGAGCGGGCCCGGGTGGCCGACGAGGTCCCGGAGCTGGTCGCCGGGGTCGCCGCCGTCGCCGCCCCCGGGGATACCGTCGTGGTCATGAGCAACGGCGGCTTCGGCGGGATCCACGAACAATTGCTGACCACCCTGGCGGGGGCGGCATGAGGGAGGGGGTCACCGTCGCCTGGACCGGCGCCTCCGGCAGCCCCTACGGACTGCGCCTGGTGGAGGCCCTGCTGGCCGCCGGCGAGTCGGTCCACCTGCTGATTTCCCGCGCCGCGCGGGTGGTGCTGGCGGAGGAGACCGACCTGGCCCTGCCGGGGAATACCCGGGCCCTGGAGCGGGCGCTCACCGACCACTTCGGGGAGCAGCCGGGAAATCTCCGGGTCCTGGGGCCCGAGGAGTGGACCTCGCCGGTGGCCAGCGGCTCCAGCGCCCCGCGGCGCATGGCCATCTGCCCCTGCTCCACCGGCACCCTGGCGGCGGTGGCCACCGGGGCCAGCGACAACCTCATCGAGCGCGCCGCCGACGTTATCCTCAAGGAGGGTGGGCGGCTGGTCCTGGTGCCCCGGGAGGCGCCGCTCTCCGCCATCCATCTGGAAAACATGCTCACCCTGGCGCGCCTGGGCGTGACCATCCTCCCCGCCAGCCCCGGTTTCTACCATCGGCCGGCCACCATCGACGAGCTGGTGGACCAGGTGGTCGGTCGCATCCTGGACCACCTGGAGGTGGAGCACGAGCTGGGCCCGCGCTGGGGCTACGGCCCCGAGGGCGGCTCCAGCCGGTAGAGCGGCCCGCCGTCCCCCGGCAGCCGCCCCCGGTTCACGCGCCAGCCCTGCACCTCCAGGGCGCGGGCCACCGCGTGGGCTGCCCCCGTGTAGCCCTCCGCCCCGGCCAGCCCGGCGAAGAGTCGCCCCGGGCTGACGGGCCGGAGGCGGCCGGCCTGGCCCACCCACAACGGCCGGCCGTCGGTGAGCCGCCAGGTCGTGGGCCAGAGCCGGACCACCTGGAGCTCCCCGGCCGCATTCATCCGTATTCGTCGGAGCTGTTCGTAGCGGCCATCATGCACCCGGGGTAGCAGGGGCAGGCGCTCCGGCTTCGTCGTCGGTGCCAGGAAGCGGAGGAGGTCGGCGCCCGAAGGCGCCACGGGCCTGTGCCAGCCCTCGCGTTCCAGGGCCCGCGCCAGCTGCTCCGGATTACCGGCGAGCTGGAGGTTCAGGGGATCGTCACGGTGGGCCGCCAGATCCTGTCGCCAGGTGGGCAGGGCGTGCCACCCGGCCTCCTGCCAGACCGTCGCCGGCATGACCTGCGGCGGGGGGGCGGCACGTTCCGGCGCGCCGGCGGGCGCCACGATCGCCTGGAACAGCCCGGTAACCAGGAGGGCGGCCAGGACCACTCCGGTCAGCGACGGGGGTGGTCCAGCGGCGTGGTGGCGGCGGTAGATGAGACCGGCCCCGGTGACCCAGGCCAGGGCCAGCGCCAGTCCGCCAAGGATGTCCGAGAGCCAGTGCAGCCCGAGATACAGACGGGAGAAGGCGACCAGGAGTACCGGGACGGCCACCGCGCCGTAGAGGGTGAGCCGGCCCGTGGGCCCCAGCCGGGCAGCGGCGAGGACGGCGAGGAAGCCGTAGACCACCGCCGCCCCGGCGGTATGGCCACTGGGGAAGGCCGCGGAGGCCATGACCAGTTCGCCGGGGGCGGGCCGGGCGAGATCGGTTGCCGCCTTGAGGGCGAAGGTAAGGAGGGGTACCACCACCGCCCCGCTGACCAGGTAGCCGGCGGCGCGGCCGTGACCCCGGAAGACCAGCCAGAGTGCCGTGAGGGCGACTACGGGGACCAGGGTGGCCTGCCCGCCCAGACGGGTGAGCCAGGCCATGGCGAGGTCGGCCCCCGGCGTTCGCAGCCCCTGGAGGAGGTGGAAGACCAGTTCATCCAGCTCCTGCAGCGGGGCGCTCCACAGCGCGGCCAGCTGGAGGGCGACGAAGGCGGCGGTCATCATCAGGGCGAGGAGGGCCAGGGTGCCCAGACTGCGCGCCTCGGGGTGATGGGGATCCAGCAGGGCGTGGGCGAGGCCACCGGAAGCGGGGTGGCGCCCGGACCAGCGCAGCAGGCCGGCGACCATGGCGCCGGAATGCGGACGGAGCACCCGGTAGAGCTTGCGCACCAGGGCGACCCCTCCCCAGAGGAGGACCAGCACGACGATGACCAGGGCGGCCAGGCGGCCGGCCACCTCCGCCGCGAGGCTCAGCGAGGCCCCGAAGACGGCGCCCGGCAACAGATAGGCCGGGGACCAGCCAGCGGCGGAGAGGATATTCACGGCAAAGAAACGCCCCGCCGGCATGTCCAGCATGCCGGCGATGGCGGGTACGATGGGGCGCAGCGGACCGACGAAGCGGGCCAGGACCACGCTCTTGCCGCCGTGGCGGAGGAAGAAGGCCTCGCCCCGCCGGATCAGGTCGGGGTAGCGGGAGAAGGGCCAGAGGCGACGGAGCTCCTCGTGGTAGTGGCGCCCCAGCCAGTAGCTCAGCGCATCGCCGGCCACGGCCCCGGCGAAGGCCCAGAGGAGCATGGGCCAGGCCTCCAGTACCCCCAGGCCGATGAGGGCCCCTGCCGCGAAGAGGAAGACGGCCCCGGGGACCAGCAGCCCCACCACGGCCACCGACTCGGCGAAGGCGATGAGGAAGACCAGCGGGCCGGCCCAGAAGGCGTGGTCCCCGATCCATTGAATCACGGCGTCAAAGAAGCTCGTCTCTCCCATCGGGCCTCCCTGGAATCCGCGGCTAGTATAGCGGTTGAAGGCAATGGGGACCGTGCTCCGATGGGACCGGAATCCGATTTTCGTCTGCGGGAAACGCGGCCATGACTGACCTGTCTCTCCCCGAATTCGCGAAGAGCCTCTACGCCCGTTTCGGTGTGCGCGAGGCCTGCCTCTACCTCCAGGACGAGGCTGGATGCGATGTGGTCCTGGTACTGGCCGGCGCCTGGTTGGGGGCGCAGGGCCGGCGGCTGGCCCCCCTGGAGTGGCGGGCGCTCGAGCAGGAAGCGGCCCCGTGGCGGGAGGTCGTGGTTGAACCGTTGCGAAGTGTCCGTCGCCACCTGAAGGAGCAGTCCGGGGAGCCGGCGGCCGGGGATCTCCGGGAGCGTGTTCAGCAGGCAGAGATTCAGGCGGAGCTGCATTCCCTGCAGTGGCTGGAAGCCCGTCTCGCAGAGGCCGGAAAAGCGGAAGATAATGCCCTGTGCAGAAATCTGGAAGCCATTGTCGGCGCGGGGATGAGTGCAGTCATGCAGAGGGTCTTCCGGGCCGGCGTGGAGGACCTGCGGCGTTCCGGCCTTCTTTAAGATCCAGGCTAGATTCAGGATTTGTCCCGATTGTGTTATTTCCCTGCAATGGGCTTGCGATACTGTTGGCAAATTGACAGCATTGCTCAACGTCCGCTCACCTACCCGGGTGTGCGTTAAGGGAATTAACAATAATCAATGGGGACAATATGTTCAGCAAGGCCCTCCGTCGGCTCGGTGCGTTCGCATCGTTGCTCTATCTCTCCGGCTGCGCCACTTATGGTGACGGCCTCAATCAGACCCTGCAGCAAGTCGAGACCGGCCAGTATGAACAGGCTAGTCAGACCCTCGACAAGGCTCTGGAGCCGGAAGGTGATGACAAGCTCCTCTATCACCTGGAACTGGGAACCATCCAGCATCTGGCCGGGAACTACGAGGCCAGTAATGCCGAGCTGGAAAAGGCGCACGAACATGCCGACACCATGAATACCGATTCGGCCGGGGACTATCTGGCTGCGGCCATGGCCAACCCGCGGCATACCACCTATCGCGGGAACGATGTGGAGCGGGTCTACATCAATTATTACAAGGCCCTCAATTACCTGATGCTCGCCCAGGGGGCCCAGAGTGCTTCCGAGCGTTCCGGGCATCTGGAGTCGGCCCAGGTCGAGATCCGGCGTCTGGACAACACCCTCTCCTCGATCTCCTTCGAAGAGGGCAACTATGAGCAGGTCAAGGAGGAAGAGGAGAAGACCTTCGCCAAGCTCATGGACCTCTTCAGCAAGTTCCGGGGGAACTGGCTGGACGAGGACTGGCTGGTTTTCCGCGAAGATGCCTATGCACGCTACCTCGCCGGCGTGATGTACGAGAAGGCCGGCAATTTCGATGACGCGCGCATTGCCTACCAGAAGGCGGCCAAGACTTACGAGTCGGGGTACGATGAGCAGTACGACCTCGGCGGTGACATGATCCAGCGTGCCTGGTTCGACACCATCCGCATGATGCGTCGAGGTGGCGGCTGGGACGGGGAGTGGCAGCGCTTTGCCGAGGACAAGCTCTCTGGCGGCTGGCGGGAACGGCTCCGGAACCAGGATCCCGAGGCGGCCCAGCTAGTGGTGATCCAGCATCTGGGCCTGGTCCCGCAACGGCGCGAGATGAACCTCCATCTGACCGCCAATCCGGACCAGAAGGCGCTGATGCTCGAGCCGGTGCTTACCGGCACCGAACGGGAGAAGCGCGACCAGCGGAGCTGGTTCTTCCTCCTGTACGGTGACAAGGGCGTCATGGACATGCTCGATGGTTTTCAGGAAGGCGGGCTCTACGGCGTGGCCGAGACGGTTTCCCGCAAGACGGTCACCCTGGGCCCGGCGTGGGATATGGCGGCGGAACTGCGCATTCCCCAGGCCATCGGCAGCTCCGGCATCCGGGTTACCGTCCCCTATTACGCCCCCCTCCGGGACCGGGCCGGTTCCTCGCAGCTGGCGGTCAACGGCGAGGTCGTGAATGAATTCCGCCGGGCGGAATCGATGTATCAGCTCTTCCTGCAGAACCAGTTGCTCAACGCGGGTAGCGACCTGAACAGCGCCATGGCCCGAGCCACGCTGAAGAATGTCCTGGCCTTCGAGGGCGGTAACGCGGCGGGCGGCGGTCTCGGCGGCATGCTGGCCAAGGCCGCGGCCTCGGGAACCAGCGCGGCCGAGACGCGCAACTGGCTGACCCTCCCCTACGGGATTCGTGTCTCCCGCGTACCCCTGGAGCCTGGAGAATACCAAGTGGGCATCAATACTACCTTCGGCTCCGGTGGGGTGACGCAGAGCCATCGCCAGGTCGAACTTGAGCCCGGGGAGGTCCGCGTGCTGACGGAGCGGACCATCCAGGGCGCCGGCGGTCCCGGTGGTCCGCAGGAGAAGGGGCTCAAGACGGCTACGGCACCGGCCGATTGAGCTGAAGCCTCGGTGCGAATCCGGTTTGCATGAATTTCCTATCCGACGAGGAGAATGATCCGATGAAAATGTTGCTGAAGATGGTCCCCCGGTTCCTGCTGGCGGGCATCCTCGGGACGACCTTGGTGGCTTGCGGCAGCACTACGGTCTCCCGCGTGGACTCCGATTCCGCCGTTGACCTCACCGATGAGTGGAACTCCACTGACTCTCGCCAGGTGTCCCAGCAGATGATCGAGGACATGGTGACCTTCCCCTGGCTAGACCGCTGGAACCAGGACCACGACCGGCCGCCGCGGGTGATCATCAAGACCGTGCGGAACAAGTCCCACGAGCACATCCCCACGGACACCTTCATCAATGATCTGAAGCGCGCCATGCTGCGGAATGGCAAGGTCCAGTTTGTCTCCGGCGGCGCCGCGCGCGACGAGGTGCGTGAGGAGCGCAAGGAGCAGGATCTCTACGCCTCGGAGGACACGCGAGCCGAGATGGGAGCCGAGTCCGGCGCGGACTTTGCCCTTTCCGGGAGTATCAACTCCAACGTGCAGCAGGCCGATGGGACGCGCGTCACCTTCTACCAGGTGGACCTAACGCTGGTGGACATGACCACGACCCAGGAGGCCTGGTATGGCCAGAAGAAGATCAAGAAGGTTGCCGAGCAGGGCGGCCTCTTCTAGACCGAAGGGCAATTGAACATGCAACGACGACTGTGTTTCGTCCCCCTCCTGATCGGCGCTCTGGTCCTTCCGCTGAGCGGCTGTCTCGGTGGCGGTGTAGCGGTCAAGGAGGCAGAGTCCGGGACGGGCAACGCCTCCGGCCCGCCGGAATGGGCGCTGTCCGTCCCCAGTGGTGACGGCATGGCCTACGGGGTCGGGTCGGCCCGGGTCTATACCGATCCGACCTCGGCGCTGAGCCGGGCGCAGGACCAGGCCCGGACCGAACTCGTGAAGCGGCTGGAGGTGACGGTCTCGGGGGAGACCGTATCTCGCCAGAGCCGGACCCGGGAGGACGGCCAGAGCCGGGTCACGCGCTCCATCATGGATACAGTTCGCAGCGAGGTGCAGGATACCGAGCTGGCCAATATCGAGATCACCGAGACCCATGTGGATCGCGAGGGGAAGACCGCGTACGCCCTGGCGCGTCTCAACCGGACCCGGGCGGAGATGGACCTCATCAGCGAGTTGCGCGAGATCGACGAGGCCATCCGGGAGGTGAACCGAGATCCCTCTCGTGGCGACTCCCTGGAGCAGTTGAGGGCCCTGATGCCGGCGCTACCCATGCTGGCCGAGCGCAAATCTGTGCACCGCAAGCTGAGCCTGGTTGCCGCGGGGAATCCCGGCCACCGCATGCCGGCCGAGTTCCGGCAGCTGGAAAACCGGATTGCCGAGCTTCTGGATTCTCTTGTGGTGGTGCTCCGTCCCGGTGGCGAAGCCTCCCGCAAGCTCGATTCCACCCTACGCCGCGCCCTGAGCGACGAGGGCGTTCAGGTCCGGGAGTCCGGGGAGGGTGATCTGGTATTGCGCTACGAAGGGGGGCTACGGACCGTGCAGCGGGACGGCCGGAACTTCGTATTTGCGGATGGCAATGCCACCGTGCTGGACCGTAGCGGGCGCGTCATTGCCGAGTTCCAGGAACGGGTCAAGGCCGGCTCCGTGGATCCCGGCATTGCGCGGGACCGGGCGGTCGGCAAGCTGGCCCAGGGGCTGGGCGAGAAGCTGGCTGGCAGCCTCTTGGAGAGCTTCAAGCGGGCCGGAGTGCAGGGATGAGACGGCGCGATTTTCTGGGCGCGGCCGCCCTGGCACCAACCATGGTCCGCGCCCAGGAGTTCGAGGAATATCGCCGCCAGCAGCAGGCCGGCATGGAGGCCTCCGGAGAGTCCTTCGAGGCCTACAAGGAGCGAGTGCGTGCCGCCTTCGATGACTATCGCCGTCAGCACGAGGCCGCCTTCCGGGCCTTCCAGGACCGGGTGCAGAGCGTGTGGCAGCGGCCGGAATTCACGGATCGGCACAAGTGGGTCGAGTATCGTGACGGGGTCTCTGTCCAGCGCGTGGTGGATTTCCAGGGCAACCAGATCCGCCTCAAGCTGCCGGCGGGTAGCGAGGCGGGCAGGGCCCGCGCCGAGTTGACCGACCTGCTGCTGGAGGACGAGCAGACGGCGTTCCAGCGGGATCCCGTCTCCCGGCAGGTGGAAGAGTCGGTGGATGGATTGCCCGTGGACGTCGAGCGGGGCAGCCCCGGGAAGGAGAAGATCCTCGGGGGCCTCTTTTCCCGGCCACGCCCGGAGCGGGCCGATGCCGTGCGCAAGGCGGCCTCCCTGCTGGAAGGAGCCAGCGAGGGTCGGGAGCCCGTCAAGGATGAACAGGGCGGGGATGCGTGGGCGACGACGCTCACCATCCCCATGCCGGAAGGCACTGCTCTGGAGCAGGCCCTGGACTACCGGCCCCGGGCGCGGGAGCTCGCCTCCGAGTGGGACATCGGGGAGTCGCTGATCCTTGCCGTGGCGCACACGGAGAGCACGTTCAATCCGCGGGCACGTTCCCATATCCCCGCCTACGGCCTGATGCAGATCGTGCCAGAGTCGGCGGGGCGGGATGCCAGTGCCGAACTCTTCGGCGAGCCCCGGGTCCTGGCACCGTCCTACCTGTACGAGGCGGGCAAGAATCTGCGGATCGGCGCCATCTATCTGCACATCCTCTATCACCGCTACCTCGCCTCCATCCGGGACCGGGAGAGCCGGCTCTACTGTGCAATCGCCGCCTACAACACCGGGGCGGGCAACGTGGCCCGCGTCTTTACCGGCAATACCAGCGTGGAGGCCGCTGCCGCGGCCCTGGAGAACCGGCCGGCCGGGGAGGTCTATCACGCCCTGGTCGAGGGCCTTCCTCATGCGGAGACCCGGGAATATCTCCCGCGGGTGGTCCGGCGGCTCAAGGCGTACCGCAATTCCTGAGCCCCCGCGATCCGGGGAGTTCAGTCTTACATCAACCAAGGAGAGCAGGAATGAAAAAGCAACTGACCATGGCCCTCGGCGTGACCTTCCTTCTCGCCGGCTGTGGCTCCACCGAGGAGCAACCGCAGCAGAAGGAGCAGAACCTCAGCGGCATCCCCGAGTGGGTGACCAGCCCCTCCTACCAGGACGGCACCGCGGTCACCGAGTGTGTCCCCGCCACCAGTAACTTCTCCATGGACCGCAAGGAGGCCCTGGCCAATGCCCGGCAGGGGCTGGCCCAGCAGATCAACCTGAAGGTCGAGGCGATGGATCAGACCTACCAGCGCCGGACTCGCGGTCAGGAGCAGGAGAGCAGCGGCTCGACCTTCGAGAGTGTCTCCCGCCAGGTGACCCAGACCCGTCTCGACGGTTCGCGGATCGTGAAGACCGGCTATGTGGATCTTGGCGGTACCAAGAACCTCTGCGTCATGGCGGCCTTTGGCTCCACGGAACTCCAGGACATCTTCGACGGCATCATCGATGCCAGTGGCGAGTCCGTGGACCCGCAGGACGAGGAGCTCCTCTACCAGGAGTTCAAGGCCGAGCAGGCCCGTGAAGCCCTGGATGAGCAGCTGAACCAGTAGGCCGTATCGGCCGCGATGGCCGATCGTGGGCGGCGGAGGCCGTCTGTCGGGTCACGGCGCCCCGCGCTGTTTCTGCGGCAGACGGCCTCTTTGTTTACGCAGAGAGTGAGCCGGGCTCGAGTACTGGCAGGGGGTAAGGATGCGGAGGACCGTGTGGCTTCTGTCCGGGATGCTCGCCATTCCGCCCGGGGTGGCGGCCGGGGAGAGCTTCCAGGACTGGATGGAATCGAGAGACCGCGAGGTGCAGGCCTTTCGCGAGGAGCGGGACCGGGCCTTCCACGGCTTCCTCGAGGAGCAGTGGGAGGCGTTTGACGTCTACCAGGGCGAGCGGGAGGACGGCACCCCCAAACCCCGCAGGATCCCGGAAGCCCCTTCCGGGGAGTCCCAATCGAAGCCGGAGCCCGAACCCGAGCCCGTCGAGGAGGCAGGGGGCGGAAGCGAGCCGATGCCGGGCCCCCTTACCGTCGAGCCCCGCGCCGTGGAGGTGGAGCCCCCGCCGCCGCAGCCGGACGACGAGGAGACCGAAAGGGCCGGCCCCGGGTCTGATATCGGGTCCGAAACCGGGTCCGAACCGGTGCGCGAGTCGCCGTCCCGGCAGCCTCCGGAAGAGTCGAGGTCGCAACCCGATGGCGAGCAAACCGCCTTCCGATTCCTGGGGCACGAACTCCGCGTCTCTATGCCTGCCGCCTGGCAGGCCGCCCGCGTGAGCCGGGCCAATGAATCCGGCATCGCCGACTTCTGGGCCGAGTTCGCCGGTGCCGATGCGGCGCCGGTGGTCAGACAGCTGTCCGGCCTGCGGGAGCGGCTCCGGCTCAATGGCTGGGGATACCTCCAGCTGGTCCAGGCGCTGAGCCGGTCGGTGCACGGGGAAGGGGATAGCGCGGCGGCCCTGACCTGGGCGCTGATGCTGAAGTCGGGGTACGACATCCGGGCGGCCCATGATGGCAGTGAGGTCCTGCTGCTCTTCCGGCCGGCGAGACAGCTCTTCGGGGTGCCCTATTTCGATCTCGACGGCGACCGCTATTACCTGCTGGGCCACGATGGTGGCGCGATACCCCGTATCCGGACCTATCGCGCCGATTACCAGGGAGCCGACCGGGACGTCTCCGTCGCCCTCCGGGAGTCTCCCAGGGCCGGCGGGCAGGTGGCTCAGCGCGAGATTGCCGTGGAGTACCGGGGTGACCGGCACCGCTTCCAGGTGCCGGTCCCCAAGGCCCTGGTGGAGTACCTGCGCACCGTCCCCCAGCAGTCCGTGGGTGCCTACTTCAAGGCGCGCCCGGTGGCGCTGGAGGAACACCTGGTGGAGCCCCTCCAGGAGGTAACCGCCGGGATGGAGCAGGGCTCCCAGGTCGACTTCCTGCTACGGCTGGTCCAGACCGCCTTCAACTACCAGACGGACCAGGAGCAGTTCGGTCGGGAGGATTACCTCTACCCGGAAGAGACGCTCTACTATCCCGCCTCGGACTGTGAGGACCGCTCGGTCCTCTTTGCGTGGCTCGTCCGCGAGGTCCTCGGCCTCGAGGTGGCGGCCCTGGATTATCCCGGTCACGTTGCCACCGCGGTGGGTCTCCAGAGTGGCGAGGGGGTCCGGGTGGAGATCGATGGCCGGGCCCTCATGGTGGCTGACCCGACCTATCTCAATGCGCGAGCAGGGATGGTGATGCCCGAGTACCGGGATCAGCGACCGGAAGTGATTCCTCTGTGGTGATTTTCCGGTCCGGGGCCCGGTTTTAGCGGATGTCGCGGCGCGCCTCCAGCTCCTCCCACCGCTCGTAGGCGGTGGCCAGCTCCGACTGGACCGCCGCCAGCCGCTCCTGGGCCTGGCGGATGGTCTCGGCCTCCTGCTGATAGAACTCGGGGTCGCCCATCTGCTGCTCCAGTGCCCCCTGTTCGGTCTCCAGCTCCTCGATCCGGGCCGGTAGTGCCTCGAGTTCGCGCTGTTCGTGGTAGGAGAGACGCTTGGGTGCCGCCTTTTCGGCCTCGGCCTCCGCGGCCTGCGCCTTCGGTTGCGGCGCCGCCTGGCTGGCCGGGGTCGCCGCCTCGGCCCGGGCCGGCTCCGGCCGCTGGCGAAGCCAGTCGGAGTAGCCGCCCACGTACTCCCGGAAGATCCCGTCGTGGTCGTAGGCGATGCTGGAGGTGACGACGTTGTCCAGGAAGGCGCGGTCGTGGCTCACCAGCAACACGGTGCCGCCGAATTCGACCACCCGCGCCTCGAGCATCTCCAGGGTATCGGCGTCCAGGTCGTTGGTGGGCTCGTCGAGGACCAGGACATTGGCCGGCTGGGTGAACAGCCGCGCCAGCAGCAGACGGTTGCGCTCGCCGCCGGAGAGGCTGCGCACCGGCTGCCGGGCGCGCTCCGGGGCAAAGAGGAAGTCCTGGAGGTAGCTGATGACGTGGCGCTCGGCCCCGTTGATGGTCACCTTGTCCCGGCCGCCGGCGACGTTGTCCTGGACCGTGGCATCGGGGTCCAGGGCGGCCCGGTGCTGGTCGAAGTAGGCGACCTCCAGGTTGGTTCCCCGGCGGATGCGCCCCTCGGTGGGCTCCAGCTGGCCCAGCAGTAGCCGTAGCAGGGTGGTCTTGCCCACGCCGTTGGGGCCGATGATGCCGACCTTGTCGCCGCGCATGATGGTGGCGTCCAGGTCCTGGATGACGCGCTTGCCGTCCGGGTAGGCGAAGCCCACGCCCTCGGCCTCCACCACCAGCTTGCCGGTGCGCTGGGCCTCCTGGACGGTGACCTTCGCCGTGCCGCTCTGGTGGCGGCGTTCGGCGCGCTCGGCGCGCATGCGCTGGAGCTCCTTCACCCGGCCCTGGTTGCGGGTGCGGCGGGCCTTGATCCCGGTGCGGATCCACGCCTCCTCCTTGGCCAGCCGCTTGTCGAATTCCGCCTGGGCCTTCTCCTCGGCGGCCAGTTCCTGCTCGCGGCGCTCCAGGTAGGTGTCGTAGTCGCCGGGATAGTCGCGGATCTTGCCGCGGTCCAGCTCCACGATCCGGGTGGCCAGGGCGCGCAGGAAGGCCCGGTCGTGGGTGATGAAGACCAGCGCCCCGGACCACTCCTTGAGGTAGGACTCCAGCCAGTCGATGGCGTCGATGTCCAGGTGGTTGGTGGGCTCGTCCAGCAGCAGCAGGTCGGGCTGCTGGACGAGCGCCTGGCCGAGGAGCACGCGGCGCTTGAGACCGCCGGAGAGGCTGTTGATCTCCGCCTCCGCCGGCAGGTCCAGGTGGGTGATGACGCTCTCCACCCGCTGCTGCAGGTTCCAGCCGTCGGCGGCGTCGATGCCCTGCTGGACCCGCTGGAGCTCGTCGAAGTCGATCTCGCCCCCCTCGGCCATGACCTCGGTGAGGGCGTGGTAGCGCTCCACCAGCGCCCCGGTCTCGCCCAGCCCCTCGGCGACCACGTGGTAGACCGAGCCCTCGGTCCCCTCGGGGACATCCTGGGGCAGCGTGGCCACCCGGCCGCCGTCCACCCGGACCTGGCCCTCGTCCGCCTCCACGTCGCCGGCGACGATCTTGAGCAGGGTCGATTTGCCGGCGCCGTTGCGGCCCACCAGGCAGAGGCGTTCGCCCCGCTCCACGGTGAGGCTGACGTCGTCGATGAGCGGCGGTTTACCCAGATTGAGGGTGATGTGGTCGAGGGTCAGCAGGGGCACGATGGCTTCCGGTCGGCTGGGGCCGCTGTGGGCGGCCTGGATGATCCGGCCAGTCTACATGGCGCCGCGGTGGGCGGGGAAGGTTACGCTGCGGTCTGCCCTGCGCGCTGGCGCAGGGCGGTGATGGCCTCGGCATCGGCCTCTGGCGGGAGTTCGGCGACCGCCGCCCGCAGGGTGATGGCCGCGGTGGCGGTCTCGCCGGCGGCCGCCTGGAGATCGGCCAGCGCTGCGGCGCAGCGGGCGATCTGGAGGGGGTTACGGTTGGCCCGGGCCTGCTCCAGGCCGGCATGCAGTGCCCGCCGGGCGGGCCGCGGATGACCGCAGCTTTCCAGGCTCAGACCGAGCTGCAGCGCTACCAGGGGGTGAGCGCTGGTGGGGACGTGGGGGCGCTCCGGGCCGCGACACAGACGGCGGGCGAGCCCGATGGCGGCGCCATCCCGGCCCTGGGCCCCCAGCGCCGCGACGAGGTAGGTGCTCCGGGCGAAGGTGGCGGCATTGCCCCCCTCGGCGGCCAGGGCGCGGTCCATGCGGTCCACCGCCGCTGGCCAGCCTAGCCGGGACCGTGCCCACCGGGCGCAGGCGCCGGCGATGAGGCGGGCGGTGCGCAGCCCCTCCTCGCGGCTGAGGCGGATGGCCTCCTCGGCCAGGACCAGTGCCTCTTCCGGTGCGAGGTCGTGGCGGGCCCGGGCGGCCATGAGCACCAGTGCGTGAGCCAGGAGGTTGCTGCTGCCGTGGGCGCGGGCCGCCGCGAGGGCCTCGTCCCGGAGCCGACGGGAGCGCTCGGCCCGGCCCTGGCCAAGCTCGAGCAGGGCGAGGTAGGCGATCTCCACCGGCCGGGGCGGACCGTTGTAGGCCTGCAGCAGCGTCTCCGGGGCACTGGTCGTCTCGCCCTCGTCCACCAGCGCCCGGAACTGCTCCAGGGCCAGGGGCAGGTGGCCGGTATAGTTGGCGATGAAGCCCAGCAGGTGGCGGGCGGTATGCAGTCGTCCGGTCTCGCCGCGCGCTCGGGCAATGGCTACCAGCTCCTCCGTACGGGGGAGGAGGGCCTCCCACGGCGTGGCGTGGACGCCGCCGATGATGCGGGCCAGGGCGGCGTCGAAGTCGGCCTCCGGGTCCACTGGGATCAGTTGCTCCAGGGCGGAGCGGGTGGTGGCGTGACCGGCGACCACCAGTCCCTGGAGGGCGGTAAGCTGCTCCAGCTCGTGGACCAGGGCCTCGCGCTCGGACCCCACCGGGAGTTCGGCGATGGCGGCTCGGGCCTGCTCCCGGGCGCTGGTCGCCGCCTCGTGGGCGCCGAAGCGGCCGGCCTGACGGGCGGCATCCAGATAGCGGCGAGTCGCGGCGGCCGGCTGACCGGCGCGGCGGTGATGGTCGGCGAGCCAGGCCGGGCGGGCCTCGGCCTCGGTGGGATAATCGGTCTCGACACCCCGGGCCAGCCGGCGGTGGAGCCGGGCCGCCTCCCCGGGGGGGAGGGAGTGGTAGAAGGCCTGTTCCAGGAGGGCGTGCCGGATGCGGTAGAAGACCCCTTCGCGTCGGGGGCGGCGCAGGACCAGGTCGTCCGCCTCCAGCCACTGGAGGTCGGCGGTGGTCTCGTCCATGGAGCGCTCATCCAGCCAGGCCAGGAAGCCGGCGGTGGCCTCGCGTCCCACCAGGGCCAGCAGCCGCGCCGTGCGCGCGGCGCGGCCGGCGGCGTCCAGCCGGGCGGTGGCGAGCTGCTCCAGGCTCGGTGGCGAGCCGCCCTCTCCGTCGGGTCCGCCGGCTCGGGCCAGCTCCTCGGCGAAGAGCGGTATCCCCTCGCTCATCCGGGCCAGCGCCTGGCTGCTCGCCTGGTCCAGCGGAGAGGGGGCCGTGCCGGCGATGATGGCCTCGACCTCCGCCGCTCCCAGCGGGGCGAGATCCAGCGGGTGCAGCCCCGCCACGGGGACGCTCTCCGGCCGGCCGGTGGCGATGAGCAGGAGGGGATGGTCCGGCGCGTGGCGTGCCAGCTCGACCAGGACTCGACGGCTGGAGGTATCGGCGACGTGGATGTCTTCAACCACCAGCATCAGGGGGGTGACAGCCGCCCGCGCCAGGACCAGGGCCGCCAGGGCGCGGTGGGCCTCGCCGGGTAGTTCGTCATCGGCCCGTGGCGGCTCCAGTAGCAGTCGCAGGACTACCTCGCCCTCGGCCTCCGCGATCTCGACCTTCGCCAGGGCGTCTTCCAGCCGCCGGCGGCGCTCTGTCCGCGGCTGCTCGGGGTGGAGTGCCGCGAGCTGTTCCACGAACTGCAGGAAGGGTTCCAGGGGGCGATCGGTCTCCGGGCCCTCGCTGCCCACGGTGGCGGTCCCGATCCACTGGGCCGTACGGGCGCGCACGGCGGCCGCCAGCCGGCTCTTGCCGATACCGGCCTCGCCTCGCAGCAGACAGGCGTCCCCCCGCCTGTAGCGCAGCTTCCGGACGGCCGCCAGAAGCTGGGCCCGCTCCCGGCGCCGGCCTACCAGTGGGGTGTGGCGGGCCTCGGAAAGCGCCGGCGCGGTGGTCGTGAAGAGGGAGCCGGCCGGGTCGGTTTCCGGGGTGAGGTGGGAAGGCCAGCCCGGGGGGAGTGCTGTCTCGGCGGCCTGGGTGAGGCGGAGTTCTCCCACCGGCGCGGCCATGGCGGCCAGTCGCGCCCGACGGACCACACTGCCCAGGAAGTCCGGGTGGCCGCTGCCGGCAGTCAGGGCGCGCCCGGCGTGGAGGCCGACGCGCACCGGCGGTGCCTCGCCGTCGGCGGCGAGGAGCGTGGTGGCGGCGGTGAGGGCATCGGTGGTGGCGCGGCTGGCCCGGGGCGGGAGGCCGAAATAGCCGTAGAGCACCCCGTCCGGTCCGGCCTCGACACGGCCTTCCCGGGCCTCCAGGTTGCTCCGGCAGAGCTGGCGAAGCCGGGTTATGGCTGCCACCAGCGCCTCCTCGTTGGCGGTATCGGGTGGGCAGGGATCGCAGCAGACCACGACCAGGTGGCGCTGCTGCAGGCCGGCCGAGGCGGCTTCCGGGCCGGGGGCGTCGGAGCGGTCGCTGGCGTGGAGGACCTCGTCGAGCTGGCGGCGGCCCACGGCGTCGTCGGGCTCCCGACTGATAAAGGCGGCCGCGGTACGCACGGCGGCCTCGCGGTTGCCCTCGGCCAGCTCCCGGTGCGCCAGGCGCAGATGGAGCAGGCGCGCCTGCTCCCGGAACCAGGTCCGGCGGGCCTCCAGCCACTCCTCGAAGGAGCCGTGAGGGCCGGACTTGAAGCCATCCAGGAGGGGACCGCCGTAGGCCTCTACGCCGCGGCGGAGCGTCGCTGGCTCCGCCTCGCCTCCGGCGCGGACGGCGGCGAGGAAGGTCGTGACGTCACTGGCCAGGGAATACTCCGGATGGAGCTGCAGCCGGTTGCGGTCGGCCAGAACGGGATCCACCCCGGCCTTCGGCAGGGCGTGGCGGAGGCGGTGCAGGGCCTGGCGCAGGTCGCTCCGGGGCTGGCGGCTCTCCGGCCAGAGGAGGGTGGCGGCGCCCTCGCGAGTGACCTCGCCATCGACGAGGAGCAGCGCCAGGAGCGCCAGAGGGTGCCCCGGTCCCAGCACCGCGGGGCGGAGGCGCGGCGGACCCAGCAGGGTCACCTCCAGGGCGGCGCTCAACCCCCGCCTCCCTCGAAGGTGAGGCCGGCGCCGGGCCCCAGGGGCCAGCCCAGGGCGATCCAGCCCGCCAGCAGCGCCAGCCAGACAACGGCAAAGGCGAGGCTGTAGGGGAGCTGCAGGGCCATGAGGGTGCCCAGCCCGGCGTCGGGTCGCCAGCGCCGGAGGAAGGTGAGGATGACCACCAGGTAGGGGTTCATGGGGGTGATGGCGTTGGTCACCGAATCCCCCACCCGGTAGGCGGCCTGGGTGAGTTCGGGGCTGATCCCGGCCTGCATGAACATGGGGACGAACACCGGGGCGAGCAGGGCGTACTTGGCGGAGGCGGAGCCGATGAAGAGGTTGAGGACCATGGCGGTTACGGCCATCCCCATCATCAACAGCGTCGCCGGCAGCCCGATACCGGCCAGTAGCTCCCCCCCGCCGATGGCCAGCAGGGTCCCCAGGCGGGAGTGGTCGAAGGCGGCGATCATCTGGGCGGCGAAGAAGGCCAGAACGATGTAGGACCCCATGAGTGCCATGGTCTCGTGGAGCATGTTCGCCACGTCCCGGTCGGAGCGGATGGTGCCGGCCCCCAGGCCGTAGGCGAGTCCCGGCAGGGCGAAGACCAGCAGCATCATGGGGACCAGCGCCTCCATCCAGCGCGGTCCCGCCTCGCCGGTGCCGGCCAGCGGGGCGCCGGGGAGGGTGCTGGCGGCCACCAGGGCCGCCACGGTCAGCGCCAGGGTCCGGCGCGCCCAGCGCAGGCCGCGCTCCGGGTTCTCGCCCTCGTCCGCGGTATCGATGGCGG
Source organism: Thiohalospira halophila DSM 15071 (assembly GCF_900112605.1). Classification (NCBI taxonomy): domain Bacteria; kingdom Pseudomonadati; phylum Pseudomonadota; class Gammaproteobacteria; order Thiohalospirales; family Thiohalospiraceae; genus Thiohalospira; species Thiohalospira halophila. The sequence continues at coordinate 36,906 of NZ_FOMJ01000008.1, read as the reverse complement.
CGCCATCCTCCTCCTCCGCCGCGGATCCCGGGCCCTCCAGGCGCGGCTCCACCCAGCGACTGGTGACCCACCAGCCCACCAGCGGGAGGATCACCGCCGAGGCGGCCATGAAGTACCAGTTGGCGGTGATGTAGACGGCGTAGTCCGGGGCAATGAGATGGGCGGCCGTCTCGGTGAGGCCGGCCAGCATGGCATCCAGGAAGGTGACGACGTAGTTGGCGCTGAACCCGGCGGCCACGCCGGCGGCGGCCGCCGCCAGGCCGGCCAGGGGTGGTCGCCCGGCCGCGGCGAAGAGCAGCGCGGCCAGCGGCGGCAGGATGATGTAGCCGGGGTCGGCGGCCATGAGGATGCCGAGGACCAGCACGCCGGGGGTGAGCAGGCGCGCCGGCAGGCGGCGCATGGCGCGACGAAAGGCGGCGGCGAAGAGGCCGCTGCGCTCGGCGAGGCCCATGCCGAGCATGGCCACCAGGACCAGGCCCAGGGGGCGGAATTCGACGAAGTTCTCCACCAGGTGGCTGGTCAGCCACCAGACGCCGTCGCTGTCCAGGAGGCTGCGGGCCCGGATGGTACTCTCGCCGCGGGGATGGGGGAGGGCGAGGCCGGCCAGCTCGGCCAGGTGGCTGATCATCAGGATCGCCACCAGAGCGAGGGCGAACAGGGTCATGGGCTCGGGGAGCCGGTTGCCCGCCCGCTCCAGCCGATCCAGCCAGCGCGGGGAGGCCTCAACGGCCATCGGTAGCTCCTTGGCGCGTGTCGGGAGCAGACCGAATGCGACGCCGACTGTGGGTTCCCGAGTCCCTTTTCCGGAGCCGGAGGGCTTCCATGGCGCTGCGTCCTCGATAGGGCCGCGGGTCGGCCCTGTTCAGGATCTGACTATAACCGTACCGGAATTGTTGCCAAACTTTCCAGTAGTAGCCCCGGTACGGCCGCCCCGAGTCTCAGGCCTTGTCGGCGAAATCCCGATTGTGGCGCTTGAGGCTCGGGTCGGTGCCGAAGAGGAAGTGCTTGTCCATCTCCGGGCTGTAGCGCGAGGCCGGCGGGGTGCGGCCCACGGCCTCGGCCAGGGCGCGCATGTAGTGGGGGGCGTTGCCGCAGCACAGGCCCAGGTAGTCGACGCCGATGGCCCGGGCGCGCCGGGCGTAGTCGGCCACCTCGTGGCGGTTGCAGAGGAAGGGCTCCAGGTCGGTGGGGAAGGTCCGGCCCTCCTCCAGGTGCACGGAGCAGCAGTGGTCGTGCATGTTGAAGAAGGTGGGTTCGTTGGGGCTGGTGCGGTAGGGCACCGCCAGGCCGGCCACCGGGATGGAGACGGCGGCGCGGATGGCCTCCAGGTAGGGGAGCATGGTGGCCGGCCCGCGAAAGCAGTTGAGCCCCACCACGTCGGCCCCGGCGGCCTCCAGGGCGGCGGCCGCGGTGGCCGGGTCGTCGCCGTCGCGCAGGCGGCCGTCGGCGAAGACGCCGAAGGTGATCACCGCCGGCAGGTCAGCGTCGCGGATCACCTCCATGGCGATCTCGGCCTCGCCGCGGTAGTAGAGGGTCTCGGCGAGGATGAAGTCGACCCCCTCTTCCTTCGCCCAGCCGACCATCTCGGTATACATGGCGCGGACCTGGTCGGCGGTGGCGGGGTCCTCGGGGTCGTAGATGTTGGTGTTGGAGATGTTGCCGGCCACCAGCGGGGGGCGATCCCAGCCCTCGGCGGCGACCTCCCGGGCGGTGCGCAGGGCGCTCCGGTTTAGCGGCTCCAGCAGCTCCTCCTTGCCGATGAGCCGCATCTTCTCCCGGTGGGCGTTGTAGGTGAAGGCCTCGATGACGTCGGAGCCGGCCCGGACGAACTCGCGGTAGACCTGCTTGAGGACCTCCGGGTGTTCCAGGGCGACCTCGGGAACGAAGGAGCCTGCGGTGAGGTAGCCGCGGCGTTCCAGTTCGAAGAGGTAGCCGCCGGCGCAGAGGACCGGGTCATCCGGGTTGGCGAGCCGGGTGCGAAGATCGTCGGTCATGGGGCTTTCTCCTTGGTCCCCTTCTGGTCCTACCCCGCGTCTCGGTGGTCGCCATTAAGGCACCGCCCGGCCCTTTGGCCGTTTCCGCGGCGCAGGCGGGAGGTCCTAGCCCAGCTCCGCCAGGGTGGCGTCGGCCGCCTCCAGGGTCTCCCGGATCTCGGCATCGCCGTGGGCGCTGGAGAGGAAGCAGGCCTCGAAGGGCGCCGGGGCGAGATAGATGCCGCGGTTGAGCATGCCGTGGAAGAAGAGCCGGAAGCGGTCGAGGTTGGAGTTCACCACCTGGTGATAGCGGGTGACCTGTTCGTCCTCGGTGAAGAAGATCCCCAGCATGCCGCCAACCACGTTGGTGGTCATGGCGATGCCGTGGGCCCGGGCGCGCTCTTCCAGGCCCTCGGCCAGCTCCCGGGCGCGGTTCTCCAGCCGCTCGTGGAAGCCGGGCTCCTCGATCTGCTCCAGGGTGGCCAGGCCGGCGGCCATGGTCACCGGGTTACCGGCCAGGGTCCCGGCCTGGTAGACCGGGCCCAGCGGGGAGAGCTGCTCCATGATGGCCCGGCGGCCGCCGAAGGCGCCCACCGGCATGCCGCCGCCGACGACCTTGCCCAGGCAGGTGAGGTCCGGGGTGGTGCCGTAGCGCTGCTGGGCGCCGCCCAGGGCGACGCGGAAGCCGGTCATCACCTCGTCGAAGATGAGGACCGAGCCGTGGGCGTCGCAGACCTCGCGCAGGGTCTCCAGGAAGCCGGGCTCCGGCGGCACGCAGTTCATGTTGCCGGCCACCGGCTCGACGATGATCCCGGCGATCTGGCCGCCCATGTGCTCGAAGAGTTCGCGCACGCCGTCGGCGTCGTTGTAGGTGAGCGTCAGGGTGTGCTCGGCGAGGCTGGCGGGGACGCCGGGGGAGCTGGGGCTGCCGAAGGTCAGCGCCCCGGAGCCGGCCTTTACCAGCAGGCTGTCCACGTGGCCGTGGAAGTTGCCCTCGAACTTCACGATCTTGTCCCGGCCGGTGTAGCCGCGGGCCAGGCGGATGGCGGACATGGTCGCCTCGGTGCCGGAGTTGACCATGCGGATCATCTCCATGGAGGGGACCAGGTCGCAGACCTTGTCGGCCATGCGGGTCTCCAGCACCGTCGGGGTGCCGAAGGAGAGGCCCTGGGCGGCGGTCTCCTGGACGGCGCGGACCACCTTGGGGTTGGCGTGGCCGAGGATCAGGGGGCCCCAGGAGCCGACGTAGTCGATGTAGGACCGGTCGCTCTCGCTGATCATGCGGGCGCCCTCGCCGCGCTTGAAGAACATGGGCTCCCCGCCCACGCCCTTGAAGGCGCGGACCGGGGAGTTCACGCCCCCGGGGATGTGGCGGCTGGCGGCCTCGAAGAGTTCGTGGGTGTGCGGCATGACGCGGGCCTCGATGGTTCGTGGTCGGGTTCGGTGTTCGGGATTATCAGTCGGCGTCGAAGAGGGCGGCGTAGCGCCGCGCGGCGGCGGCGATGTCCGCCGCGCCAAAGACGCCGTGGATCACCGCCAGGGCATCGGCCCCGGCGGCGACCAGTTCGCCGCCATTCTCCGGGGTGATCCCGCCGATGGCAACGGCGGGCACCCCCAGCTCCGCCCGGGCCCGGCCCAGGAGGGCGGGGTCGGCGGGCGGGTTGTCCGGCTTGGTGGTCGAGGGGAAGTAGCGGCCGAAGGCGACGTAGTCGGCTCCGGCGGCCACGGCCGTCCGGGCGCGCTCCGGGTCGTTGTAGCAGGAGGCGCCCAGGGGGCCGGTGATCCGGGCGCGGGCGGCGGCGAGATCCGGGTCATCGGCGCCCAGGTGGAGGCCGGCGCCCAGCTCCGCGGCGAGGTCGGGGTCGTCGTTGACGATGAAGGTCGCCCCGCGGGCGCGGCAGAGCTCCGCCAGGGCGGCGGCCTCGGCCCGGCGGCGGTCGCCATCGCCCGATTTGTCCCGGTACTGGATGACCCGGGCGCCGCCATCCAGGGCCGCGGCCACGCGCTCGGTCAGCGCCGCGGGCCCCTCGCGCTGGTCGTCGGTGATGGCGTAGAGGCCGCTGATGGCCGGGGCGGTCGGCCTATTCGTCATCGTCGCCGTCGGCCCAGAAGAGGCGGTTGGGGACGTGCTGCCCCATGCCGATGCGATAGCCGTGGGCCAGCGCCTCCTGGACGTAGGCCTGGGCCTCGTGGACCGCCGAGCGGGGCTCGCTGGCCTGGGCCAGGAGGCCGGCAATGGCCGAGGCGAGGGTGCAGCCGGAGCCGTGGTAGGTGTGCGGCAGCCGGTCCCAGGTGAAGCGCTCCAGCAGGCGCTCGTTGCCGAAGAGGCTGTTGGTCACCTGCTCGGAGGGCTCGTCCGCCCCGGTGACCAGGACGAACTCGCAGCCGTCGCTCATGAGCTGATGGGCGCAGGCGTCCAGGGTGTCGGCGGCCGGGGCCAGGGCGCGCGCCTCCGGGGCGTTGGGGGTGAGCAGGGTGGTCTGGGGGAAGATCAGGCTGCGCAGGGCGTCGGGGACGTCGCGCTCGGCCAGGTCGCCGCCGCCGCCGGCGAAGAGGACCGGGTCGGTGACCACCGGGATGTCCGGATAGTCGCGCAGGATGGTATGGACCGCCTCGATGTTCTCCACGCTGCCGAGCATGCCGAGCTTGAAGCAGGCCACCGGCATGTCCTCCAGGACCGCCCGCGCCTGGGAGACCACCCAGTCGGCGCCCACCGCCTGGAAGTCCTGGACGTTGCTGGTGTCCTGGACGGTGATGGCGGTGACCACCGGGGCGGTGTGGCAGCCCATGGAGGCGATGGCCTCGGTGTCCGCGGCCAGGCCGGCGCCGCCGGCCGGGTCGTTGCCGGCGAAGACCATCACCACGGGGACGGCTTCGGGGTCATGGGCCATAGGTTCCTCCTGGCATCGCGCCGTACAATTGGGAGATGATGGGCGCTCCGTATGGGAACTTCAATCAGTTGCACGGGTCGATGCGTCGTACAGAGATAAAACAGCGGCCAGGGGAGGCCCGGGAGGGGGAGAGCCAATGCGACTACGGGAGGGGGTCAGCGCCCTGGCGCTGGTCGTGGCGCTCTCGGGCTGCGCGGCCTGGGAGCGCTCGCCGGAGCCGGTGACCGCCGAGGCCTTCGAGGCGCGTATGGCGGAGCTGGACCGGCGCCTGAAGGTCCTGTCCGAGGCGGAGGAGGGCCGTGGCGCGGGCCTCTCGGCCCTGGAGGACGAGCTGGACGGTCTGCCGTCGGAGGTGGCAGCCGCCTGTCGGCGCGAGGCAGTGGAGCCGCCGCTGGCCCCCGCCTGCACCCCCGTGGAGGAGGGCCCCCTCACGGATCGATACCTCCTGGGCCGCCGGGAGTGGGCCCGCTTCCCCTCGCTGGAGGTCGCCCTGGAGGCGCGGGTGGATACCGGCGCCAGTACCTCCTCCCTCTCCGCCACCGATATCACCCCCTTCGAGCGCGACGGCGAGGACTGGGTCCGCTTCCGCATCGCCCGGGGCGAGGACCACGCCATCCACCCGGAGACCGAGCCCGGGGCGATCGAGCGGCCGGTGGCGCGGACCGTGACCATCATCCAGGCCGCCGGGGAGGAGGAGCGCTACGTGGTCACCCTCCCCATGGAGCTGGGCCCCATCACCGAGCGGGTGGAGTTCACCCTCAACAACCGCACCGACCTGTCCACCCCGCTGCTGCTGGGGCGGCGCTTCTTCATGGATATCGCCCTGGTGGATGTGGGCCGCAAGCACATCCACGGCGGTCCACCGGATTTCCAGGGGGAGGCCGCGGGCCCCAGCGGGGCCGACGCGCCCGGTAACGGGGCAGGGGGCGGCTAGTCGTGGCCGGGCGCGGACCCTTCTTCGTCGTGGTGGCGCTGCTGCTGGTCGCCGGGCTGGCGGCCATGGCCTGGCGCGCCCTGGAGCTGGGGGTCCCCCTCAAGCCGGGAGAGCAGCGCGCCATCTGGGAGGTGGAGGCGCAGGTGCGCTTCACCGCCACCGGCGGGCCGGTGCGCGCCTCGCTGGCACTGCCGGAGCAGCAGGCCGGATTCCGCCGGATCTCCGAGCATACCGCCTCCTCCGGCTACGGCCTGGACCGGCCCGGGGAGGGCGGCCGTCGCGCCCTGTGGACGGTGCGCGAGGCCCGGGGAGAGCAACACCTCTACTATTCCGTCCAGCTCATGGCGGCGCCGGGGGCGGTGGACCCGCCGGTGGAACCGGTGGAGGCGGATCCGAGCCTCTGGGAGCCCCCCAACGAGGAGGCGGCCCGGGCCATCGTGGAGCGGGCCCGGGCGCGCTCGGCCGACGCCGTCAGTCTGGCCCGGCAGCTCATCGCGACCTTCAGCGAGGGCTCGGGGCAGAGCGAACGGCTGCTGGAGACCAGCCATTCCCGCCCCGAGCTGCTGGTGCGGCTGCTCGCCGATGCCGGGATCGGGGCGCGAGTGGTTCACGGCCTGCGGCTGGAGGATGGTCGGCGCCGCCAGAGCCTGGAGCCGTGGCTGGAGGTCCACGCCGACGACGGCGTCGTCCTCTTCGACCCGGCCACCGGGGAGTGGGGCCGGCCGGAGAACCTGCTGCTCTGGGAGCGCGGGGGCGACGCGGTCCTCACCGTGGAGGGGGGCGAGAACTCCCGGGTCCACTTCTCCATGCTGCGCCACCAGGAGCCGGCGGCGCTGGCGGTGCGCAACCACCTGGGGGACACGGGGGTGCTGGATCTCACCATCCACGCCCTGCCCCTGGAGGAGCAGGCGCTGTTCAAGACGCTGCTGCTCATCCCGGTGGGGGCGCTGGTGGTGGTCCTCCTCCGGGTCCTGGTGGGGATCCGGACCTCGGGGACCTTCATGCCGGTCCTCATCGCCCTGGCCTTCATGCGCATGTCCCTGACCACCGGCCTCATCGCCTTTACCCTGGTGGTGGCCACGGGGCTGCTCATCCGCGGCTGGCTGTCGCGGCTGAACCTGCTGCTGGTGGCCCGGGTATCGGCGGTCATCATCACCGTCATCGCCATCATGGCCCTCTTCTCGGTGCTCGCCTGGCGCCTGGGGCTGAATCAGGCCATGACCATCACCTTCTTCCCCATCATCATCCTGGCCTGGACCATCGAACGGATGTCCGTCCTCTGGGAGGAGGAGGGCGGTCGCGAGGTGCTGGCCCAGGGCGGCGGGAGCCTGCTCACCGCGGTGCTGGCCTATCTGGCCATGGACAACCCCTGGGTACGCCACCTGACCTTCAACTTCCCGGAGCTGCAGCTTGCCCTCCTGGGGCTGATCCTGCTGCTGGGCAGCTACACCGGCTACCGCCTGCTGGAGCTGCGCCGCTTCCGCCCCATGACGGAGGACTGAGGGCGTGCTCCTGGGCCGGTGGCGGAAGCTGGCGGGACGGGGTGTCGTCGGCATGAACCGACGCAACATCCAGTATGTCGGTGGCTACAACGATCGCCGCCTCTACCCCCTGGTGGACGACAAGCGCCGGACCAAGGAGCTGGCGGCGGCCCACGGCGTGGCCACGCCGCCCCTGCTGGCCACGGTGGAGACCCAGTTCCAGGTCCGCGGGCTGGCGGCCTTCCTGGCCCGGCAGACCGGCTTCGCCATGAAGCCGGCCCGGGGCAGCGGCGGCAAGGGGATCCTGGTGGTCACCGACACCGCCGACGGCACCTTCCGCCAGGGGGGCGAGGCCCTGCCGCCCGGCGAGGTGGAGCGCCACGCCTCCAACATCCTCTCCGGCCTCTACAGCCTCGGCGGGGCACCGGATGTCGCCGTGGTGGAGGGGCTGGTGGACTGCGATCCGGTGCTCGCGGAATGGGCCGGCGGCGGCGTCCCCGACATCCGGGTGGTGGTCTTCCGCGGCTATCCGGTGATGGCCATGGTCCGCCTGGGGACCCGCGTCTCCGGCGGCAAGGCCAATCTCCACCAGGGGGCGGTGGGGGTGGGGCTGGACCTGGCCACCGGGCGGGCGGTGCAGGGAGTCCAGTTCGACCGGCCCTGCCGCCGGCACCCGGACAGCGGGACCGACTTCGCCCACCTCGCCGTCCCCGGCTGGGATGCCCTGCTGGCCGAGGCCGCCGCCTGCTACGACATGACCGGCCTGGGCTATCTCGGCGTCGACCTGGTACTCGACCGCGACCGCGGCCCGCTGCTGCTGGAACTCAATGCCCGCCCGGGGCTCGCCATCCAGATGACCAACGGCGAGGGGCTGAAGCCCCGGCTGGACCGGGTGGAGGCGGAGCCCGAGGGACGGCCGGCGGCGGGGCGCGCCGCCTGGGCGCAGGCGGCCTTCCCCCGGGAGCCCCTCTGAAGGTCGGCTAGAGCGTCCCCGCCTGCCGGGCCAGCCACGTGGTGTGCGCCGACTGCTCCAGGGAGCCCACCCACTTGTAGGCCCGATCCAGGGTGGGGGCAGCGGCGTAGACGCCGTGGCCGCGGACCACCGTGACGGGGTATTCCGCCAGGGTTGCCGCCACCGCCTCCGGGGCCCGTTCCAGGTACTCGCCGTAGGGGATGTCGAGGACCGGCACCCGGGGGAAATAGTACTGCCCCTCGAAGTCCGGCGGATGGAAGTCGCTGCCGTCCAGGGTCAGGGCCACGGTGTGGGGGTTGTGGGCGTGGAGGACCGCGCCGGCCGCCGGATTGTGGTGGTAGACGGCCAGGTGGAGGGCGCCATCCAGGGAGGCACCGGGCCCGGGGCCGTCGCCCGGGGAGCACGCCACCAGCTCGAAGGGGCGCAGGGTGTCGGCGCAGGCGCCGGTGGGGGTGACCCAGACGGTGTTGCCGTCGCGGACCGAGGCGTTGCCGCTGTGGGCATCGTTGAGGCCGTAGCGGTGGAGCCAGTGGTAGTAGCGGACGAGGTCGGCGCGCGGATCCATGGCGGAATCGTCGCACGGGGGCCGGACAAAAAGAAGGGGCGCCCCGGTGCTGAGTGACCGGGAGCGCCCCGAAGGGTGGCGTGGAGAGGAGTAAACCGCCCACGGGAGAAAAGACGGTTCAGGGGCCACGGGTATTCCATCGGCGGATGAACCCGGCGGCCCCTTGGTTCCGCCGGGCAGGTCGGCTCAGAAGTCCATCTTCCAGCCGACCTTGGCGGTGCGCGGCATCCCGGGGCGGGCGCCGGCGGGACGGCGGGCGGCGACGTATTCCTCGTCGGTGAGGTTCTCGACGTTCACGTAGACGCGGCCGTTGTCGGTCACCCGGTACTCACCGGCCAGGTCGAAGACGGTGTGGGCGTCGGTGCCCTCGTCGCCCGGGATGGAGCCGGAACCCGGGGAGGTGCGCATCTCGTCCATGTACTTGGCAGAGAGGTGGGCCTGCCAGTCGGAGCGCACCACACCGGCGCTGGCGAAGAGCTGGTGTTCGGCCAGGTAGGGCATCTCGTCGCCCGGCTCCACGTTGCCCCAGGTGCCGGTGTCCGAGGCGCTGCCGAACTCGGTGTCGGTCCAGGTGTAGGCGACCCGGAAGGGCCACTGGCTGCCGGCGGCTTCCACGGCGTAGTCGAGGCTGGCCTCCAGGCCCTGGACCTCGGCGGCGCCCGCGTTCTCGGTATCGCCGATATTGCAGGCGTCACTGCCGCGAGAGGCGGTGCACTCGGCCAGCAGGTTGTCGTAGTCGTTGTAGAAGCCGATGACGCTGGCGGTGTAGTTCCTGCCGAACAGTCGGGTGCCGGCCTCGTAGTTGATGGCCTCCTCGGGGTCGGCGTCGCTACCCACGCCGGCCGGGGCGAAGCCCTTGTGCACGCCGGCGAGAAGCTGCCAGCCGTCGGTGACGTTGTAGGTCGCACCCACGCCGGGGACCACCACGCTCTGGTCGGAGCTGGCGGTCTCGGGGCTGCCGGTGCGGCCCGGGTCGTCGGTGCCGTAGTCCTTCTCGTCGCCCTGGATGTTCTCGTAGCGGATGCCGCCCTGGATGCGCCAGTCGCCCATGGTGACGGTGTCGTGGGCGTAGAGGGCCAGCGCCTCGGTCTCGCGGATGCGGTTGGACTCGGTGCCGGGGGTGTCGGCATTGGCCGAATCCAGGGTAATGCTGCCGTCGGCGCCCATGTCGTAGGTGTCCACCCACTGGAAGCGGTCCACCTCGTCCTCGTGGTAGCGGGCGCCCAGGGTCAGGTCGTGCTCTGCGCCGCCGGTGGTGAAATCCAGGCCCAGGGCGGTCTGGATGCCCTGGCTGACGTAGTTGCGGTTGTTGGCCTTGATGTCGAGATTGCCCGCGGTGTTGCCCTTCATGACGGAGACGAGGCCCGGATCCTCCAGGGCGTCACCGATGCCGGTGCCGTTGACGCTGTCGAGCTTGTACCAGTTGCGGAAGTACTCGTTGTAGTAGGCGGTGGTGTCCAGCTCCATGCCGCGGTCGAGTTCGATGTAGTGGCCCACCTGGAGCTGCTTGTGCTCGTTGTTCATCTGGTCCCTGGCCGAGGCGCGATAGCGACGGTAGGGGTCGTCGTCGAAATCCTCGTCGGTGAGGCCCAGGTAGGACATGTTGGAGGTCTCGTCGGCGTAGCCGACCTTCACCGTCAGCTCCTGGTAGCGCTCGGCGTCGGCGCCGGAGTTCATGCGGAACTTGGCCAGGATGTCGTTCTTGTCGAAGCCGGTGTCGCCGCCGCCGTCCAGGTCCTTGAAGCCGTCGGCGCCGTAGCGCAGCGCCTCGATCATGCCGCCGAAGGTCTCGCCGGACTCGCCGTAGTGGCCGTGGAGCTTGTAGTAGCCGTCCTCGCCACCGGCCACGTCCACCTGGCCGCGCTTGTCGCCGGGGATGGGGCGGGAGAGGAGGTTGATGGCCCCGCCCAGGCTGCGCGGGCCGTACTGGATGGATGCGGGGCCCTTGGTCACCTCGACGCCGGCCAGGCGCGGGGCGGAGGGGAAGTAGTAGGCGGACGAGGCGGAATAGGGCGCCGGGGCGATGAGGACGCCGTCCTCCATGAGGGTGACGTTGGAGGTGCGCCCCACGCCGGTTCCGCGCAGGCCGATGTTGGGCCGCAGGCCGTAGCCCTCCTCCTCCTGGAAGTTCACGCCGGGGATCTCGCGCACGATTCGGTTGATGTCGGTGTACTCGTGGTCCTCCAGGCGCTCCTCGCCAACGTACTGGACCGAGCCCGGCTGCTGCTGCGCCTCGGCCTGGCTGCCGACGATGGAGACCTGGTCCAGCCGCTGGCTGTCGTCCTGGGCGACGGCGGTGCCGGTGGCGAGCCCCACCAGGGCGGCGACGGTTCCTAGGCGAAAGGGTCGGTACATCTCTCGAGCTCCTCGGGTTCGGGTTTTGTTTATGGTCCTGCTCAATCGATGGGCCGCCGGGACGGCCCGCCGTAAAACGGGGGTATGGCGGCGGGGGAAACGGGAGAGAAGACCCCGCCGGCAACCCGGAGAGGACTATACGGGAACCCGATATCGAACGCAAACAGGAATCGTTCGCATTTCGATAAAGAGGCGCGGAGGGGCGTCAGGGGTTGCGCCGGGCGCCGTGTCTGAAATAATGATAACCATTCTCAACAGTGGAGGTCCCATGGAGAGCGAAACCACCCAGGGTCTGCTGGGCCCCCTGGCCTGGCTCTATGCCAACGGGGGGACCGTGGTGGCCATCCTCGTGGGGCTGTCGGTGGTGGCGCTGGCCGTGATCCTGCTCAAAGCGTGGCAGTTCGCCCGGCTCCGTCTGGGCTCCACCGCTGTCCTGGGCGAAGGCGAGGCGCTCTGGCGCAGCGGCCGTGTCGGCGAGGCGCTGGAGCGCCTGGCCGCCTCGCCCCATCCGGCCGCACGGGTGCTGGAGACGGCCCTGCGCGGCCAGTCGCGCGGGGACGTGGAGCCGGCCACCGTACGCGAGGAGGTCCAGCGGGTGGCGGCGGCCCAGCTCGCCGGCCTGCGCAGCCACCTCAAGGTCCTGGAGGTCATCGGGGCGCTGAGCCCCCTGCTCGGCCTGCTGGGCACGGTGCTGGGGATGATCGAGGCCTTCCGGGAGCTGGAGGCCGCCGGCAGCCAGGTGGACCCGTCGGTACTCTCCGGCGGGATCTGGGAGGCGCTGCTGACCACGGCGGCGGGGCTGGCCGTGGCCATCCCGGTGGTGGCGGTGCTCAGCCTGCTGGAGCGGATCGTGGAGCGCACCGCCCAGCTCATGGAGGACCGCGTGACCCGGATCTTCACCGGCGCCCTGGCGGGGGGTGGTGAGGCCGACTCCGTGGCCAACCCGGCGACCCAGCTACGGCCGGGCCATGCACATTGAGAGCGGCGCCCCGTCCAGGCGGCGCCTTATCAGTCTGACGCCGCTCATCGACGTCGTCTTCATCCTGCTGGTCTTCTTCATGCTGGCTTCCACCTTCATGGAGTGGCGCCTCATCGACCTGCAGATCGGGGGCGAGGGAGGCGGGGAGGTCGATCCCTCCGCGGCCCGCGTCCATCTCACCGCCGAGGGGATCCGTCACGAGGATCGCCTCTGGGAGGCGGATGAACTCCTGCCCCATCTGGAGGAGGAGGGGGCCGAGCGGATCCGCGTGGAAATGAGCGAGGGCGTGGCGCTGCAGCGGGCGGTGGACCTCGTGGCCCGCCTGCGGACTCTCCCGGGGGCCAGCGTCAGCCTCGCCGGGGGGGCGGAGTAGCCATGCAGCTCCACCGCCCCGACTCCGCCCCGCGGGATACGGAGGACCACATCCTCCCCCTCATCAATATCGTCTTCCTGTTGCTGATCTTCTTCATGGTGGCCGGCGCCCTGACCACGCCCCAGGCGGTGGACGTGGAGCCGCCGGAGGCCGCCGTCGAGGGCGAGGAGCCCGATCGCGACGAACAGACCTTGTACATCACGGCGGAGGGTGCCCTGAGCCTGGGTGAGAAGTCGGTAGAGCTGGAGGGCCTGGCCGAGGCCGTGGGTGAGCGCGAAGAGATCCTCCTGCGCGCCGACGCCGCCGTGGAGGGCGTGCGCGTGGTCGAGGTCATGCGGGCCCTGCGCGAGGCCGGCCTGGAACGGGTGCGGCTGGTGACCCGGAAGGAGGGGGAATGAGCGTCCCCGCCGAGCGGCTGGAGGAGCGGGTGGAGCCGGTGGCGCCGGAGACGGTGCCTCGGACCCCGTTGCGCTCTCCCTACCCGCACGGGATCCGGCCGGCCGCCTGGGTCGTTGCGCTGACGCTGGCGGCCGGCCTTCACGCCGCCGTGCTGGTGGGGTTCCCCGAGCCCGAAGCGGGGGCCCGGGATGCCGGCTCCGGCGGCCTGGAGGTCGGGCTGGGTCCCCGCGCCCGGGCCAACACCACGCCCGACCAGCCAGTCGAGGAGCCGGCGGAATCCGAGCCCGACCCGAAACCGGAGCCGGATCCCAAGCCGGAGCCGAAACCCGAACCGGAGCCAGAGCCGGAGCCAGAGCCGGAGCCGGAACCAGAGCCAGAGCCAGAGCCGGAGCCAGAGCCAGAACCGGAGCCCCAACGAGAGCCGGAGCCCGAACCCGACCCGGAGCCCGAGGAAACCACCGAGGCCACGGACGCGGCGGAGGCGAGCGAGGCGGAAGAGACCGCCGAACAGGACCTCCAGGGGGATGGCAGCCCGGGAGGGGGTGATCCGGGGGCCTTCGAGGACTACCGAACGCGGCTGCAGGCGTGGCTGGAACGCCACAAGGACTACCCGGTGGCCGCCCGGCGGCGGCGCCAGGAAGGCGTGGTGGAGCTGACCTTCACCCTGCGCCGGGACGGGACCGTCGCCGGCGCCCAGGTCACCGAGCCGTCCGGCTCGGTCCTCCTGGACCGGGCCGCGCGGCGCATGCTCGACCGGGCCGAGCCCATGCCGGCCTTCCCGGACTCCATCCCGGCGGACGAGATGGAACTCACCGTCCCGGTGGAGTTCCGGCTGCGCTAGGCGGCCCCGACCTCAGAAGGGTTTGACCGTCACCAGGATGGTGATGGCGGTGAGGATGAGCACCGGCAGCTCGTTGATCCAGCGGTAGAAGACGTGGCCGTGGCCGATGCGGTCGGCGGCGAACTCCCGCTGCAGCCGGGCCAGGTAGAGGTGGTAGACCACGAGCCCGACCACCAGGGCGAGCTTCGCGTGGAGCCAGCCGCCGCCGAAGCCCCACCCCAGCCAGAGCCAGGTCCCCAGCACCAGGGCGAGCACCGCCAGCGGCGTCATGAAGCGCAGGAGCTTGCGCTCCATGAGCTTGAGACGCTCGATCTCCGCCGGCTCCGTGGCCATGGCGTGGTTGACGAAGATCCGCGGCAGATAGAAGAGCCCCGCGAACCAGCTCACCACGAAGACGATGTGGAAGGCCTTCACCCACAGCATGGTCAGGCCTCCGGCTCGAGCATGGGGGCGAGCCGGTTGCGCAGCTTCTCCATGTCCAGCATGCCGATGGTCTGCTGGACGATGCGGCCCTCCGGGTCGACGACGAAGGTCGTCGGCGTGAGATTGACGTTGCCGAAGGCCTTGGCCAGGGAGCCGTCGGCGTCGTGGGCGATCCGCCAGGGGAGTTCGCGGCGCTGGGCCAGGCGGGCGATGGCCTCGGGGTCGTCGTAGCTCATGGCGATGGCCACCATCTGCAGCCCCTGGTCGGAGAGATCGGCGTAGAGCTCCTTGAGGTGCGGCATCTCCTCGATGCAGCCCGGGCAGTCGGTGGCCCAGAAGTTCACGAGTACCGGCCGGCCCTGCAGGTTGGCCAGTTCCAGGCGCTCGCCTTCCAGCGTCTGCATCGTGACCACCGGGGCGCGATCCACCCCGGACCCCGTCCAGAGCCAGATGCCCGCGACGATGACGATGACCGCCAGTACTCCTGCCAGACCCTTGCGCTTGTCCATTCCTCGTTCTCCCCGGTGAGCCGCCGGCCGGCGGCGTACATCAGCAAACACTAATAAACTAAAATGAGATCAGTAACTTGACGGACACCGAAACCCCCGATAGGGTTCCTGTAAACGATGGAGGAGTCGGGTTCCGGCTTCACAATAACAATAAACAACCATAACAATCGGGTGGCGTCCCGTCGCCCCTGCTTCCCGGATGGGTGGCGGCCTCGGCAGGCCGCCTTTGTCTTGTCCGGCCCCCCGAAATCCGCCGGCCGGCGGAAAGGACTCCCCGTTGGAACCGGGGCATGGAAATCTCGCTGCCACCCTTAGTATGATGCCGACTCTCCCAGGCGCGGCAGGTGACCATGATCCAGGCAGGAATCGTCGGCGGAAGCGGCTACGGTGGCGCTGAACTCATGCGGCTTCTGGCGCCCCATCCGGATGTGGCTATCCGGACCGTCACTTCCCGGGGAGACGCCGGAACGCCGGTCGCCGAGACCTTCCCGCATCTGCGCGGCGTGGTCGAGCTCGACTTCGAGGACCCCCAGCAGGCCCCCCTGGCCGATTGCGACGTGGTCCTGTTCGCCACGCCCAACGGGGTGGCCATGGAGGCCGCCCCCGCGTTGCTGGATGCCGGGGTCCGCGTCATCGATCTGGCCGCGGACTTCCGCCTGACCGACCCCGAACTCTGGCGCCGCTGGTACGGCACGGACCACGCCTGCCCGGAGCGGCTGGCGGAGGCGGTCTACGGTCTGCCCGAACTCAACCGCGAGGCCATCCAGTCGGCGCGGCTGGTGGCCAACCCCGGCTGCCACGTCACCGCGGTGACCCTGGGGCTGCTGCCGCTGGTGGGGGCCGGCGTGGTGCAGCCGGACTCCCTCATCGCCGACTCCAAGTCGGGGACCAGCGGTGCCGGGCGCCGGGCGAGCGTCGGTACGCTCATGGCCGAGGCCGGCGAGAGCCTGCGCGCCTACGGGGTCGCCGGTCACCGGCATCAGCCGGAGATCCGTCAGGTCCTGGAGTGGGTGGGTGGACCACTGGAACTCACCTTTGTACCCCACCTGGTCCCCATGGTCCGGGGGATCGAGGCGACCCTCTATGCGCGCCTGGCGAAGCTGGAGACCGATGTCCAGGCGCTGTTCGAGTCGGCCTATGCCGATGAGCCCTTCGTCGACGTCATGCCGGCCGGCAGCCAGCCGGAGACGCGGAGCGTGCGCGGGAGCAATGTCTGCCGGCTGGCGGCCCTGCGTCCCGGTAACGGAGAGACCGTGGTGGTGCAGTCGGTAATCGACAATCTGGTCAAGGGTGCGGCCGGCCAGGCAGTGCAGAACCTGAATCTCCTCTTCGGCCTCCCCGAGACACGGGGTCTCGAGGGCATCGGATTGATGCCATGAGCCATCGCGTCATCGTCCGACCCCAGCGGCCCCGGAATTGGCGGTTCCTCCTCGCGGCGCTGATCCTGGCAGTGGCGGCCGGCCTGTGGGGGATCTACGAACTCGGGCGCTACCAGGGCGGCTTCGATGCTGCCGAGGCGCGGGCCGAGCGGCAGCGCCTTCTGGAGGCGCGGGAGGCGCTCCAGGAGCGGGTCGAGGAACTCCGCTCCCAGAAGGTCGCCCTGGAGCGGGCCCGGGACATCGAGGAACAGGGGCACGAACAGGTCCGCGAAGACCTCAAGCGCCTCCAGGACGAGCTGCTGGAGATCAAGGAGGAGCTGGCCTTCTATCGCGGCATCGTCTCCCCGGAGGACACTGCCTCGGGTCTGCGGGTGCAGAGCTTCGACGTGGAGAAGAACGCCAGCGATGACCTTTTCCACTACCAGCTCGTGTTAACCCAGGTATTGAAAAATGATAGCTTCACCAGCGGCTATGCCAGCCTGGAAGTCGAGGGTGTACACGAGGATGGCGGCTCCCGCGAGCGGCTGGATCTCGCCGAGATATCCGCTGACGAAACCGAGCAATTGCGCTTCCGCTTCCGCTATTTCCAGGACTTCCGCGGCGACCTGGAGCTCCCGGAGGGGTTCGTGCCCTTCCGGGTGATCGTGACAGTCCATCCCAGTGGGGGCCGCTACGGCACCATCGAGGAGACCTTCGACTGGCCGGTGGGGAGTCTCATCGAGCTGGAAAACCTGTAGCCGCCGGCGACGCGAGGAGAGAGACCCGCATGTGGGGACAGACGAGCAGCAAGAAGAACCGCGGCGCCAAGGGTACCGCCAAGATCGAATCACTCATCGGGCAGCATACCGAGCTGCGCGGTGACGTGGAGTTCAGCGGCGGCCTCCATGTGGACGGCACCATCAAGGGCAACGTCATCGCGGCCGAGGAGGGGCGCTCCGTCCTGAGCCTCTCCGAGCGCGGGACCATCGAGGGCGAGGTCCGCGTGCCCAATGTGGTCATCAACGGCACGGTCATCGGCGATGTCCATGCGCTGGAGCACATCGAGCTCGCCACCCAGGCCCGGGTCACCGGCAATGTCTACTACAGTCTCATCGAGATGGCGATGGGCGCGGAGGTCAATGGTAACCTCGTCCACTGCGCCGAGGGCTCCCAGCCGCGACTGACCCACGCCGAGGAGGCGGCCCGCAAGGCCGAGGTCGACCCGGAAAGCGAAAGCGAGGCCCCGACCGGCGAGGACGAGGAACAGGCCGGCAAAACTTGACTGACTTACTCGGGTAAGGCAGACTTCTCACCATCGCGGGAACCGAATATGACGGAGAGCACCATGACCGAGAGTCCCCTCATCTTTACCGATAGCGCGGCCCAGAAGGTCGGCGACCTCATCGCCGAGGAGGCCAATCCGGATCTCAAGCTGCGGGTCTTCGTCGCCGGTGGCGGCTGCTCCGGCTTCCAGTACGGCTTCACCTTCGACGAGAACATCAACGACGGTGACTCCGCGGTCGAGACCGCCGGCGTGACCCTGGTGGTGGATCCCATGAGCTACCAGTACCTGGCCGGCGCGGAGATCGACTACACCGAGGGGCTGGAGGGCGCGCAGTTCGTCATCCGCAACCCCAACGCCACCACGACCTGCGGCTGCGGCTCCTCCTTCTCCGTCTGAACGGCTCGGATGAACGCAGCCCTGGACGCCGGCCTCGCGCCGGCGTTCTTGTTTGCAGGGCATGGACCGCTGCCATCTGTTAGTCTTGCTCCCTTGTAGGAAGGGCAGGAGCACGCAGGCTATGAACGAATACCTCCCGGGACTGGAAGGCGTCCCCGCCACCCGTTCGAACATCTCCTTCATCGATGGGGAGCAGGGGCTGCTGGCCTATCGCGGCTACAGCATCGAGGACCTGGCCGAGAACAGTACCTTCGAGGAGGCAGCGCTGCTGCTGCTCGACGGCGATCTGCCCACCGCTGATGAGCTGGCGGTCTTCGATGACCAGCTCCGCCGCAACCGGCGGGTGAAGTTCAATATCCGCGAGATGATGAAGCACCTGCCGCCCAGCGGGCATCCCATGGACATGCTCCAGTCGGCGGTGGCCAGCCTGGGGATGTTCTACGCCGGGCGGGAGTGTCTCACCGACGCCGACGCCTGCGAGGGGCTGGACTACGTCCACGAGATGACGGTGAAGATCCTGGCCCGGATGCCGGTCTTCGTGACCATGTGGGAGCACATCCGCAAGGGCTACGACCCGGTGCCGCCGCGCACCGATCTCGGCTTCGCCGAGAACTTCCTGCACATGTTCACCGGGGAGGAGCCGGACCCCTTCCTGGCACGGATCCTGGATGTCTGCCTCATCCTCCACGCCGAGCACACCATCAACGCCTCGACCTTCGCCACGCTGGTGACCAGCTCCACCCTGGCCAGCCCCTACGCGGTGATGTCCGCCTCCATCGGGACGCTGGCCGGCCCGCTGCACGGCGGTGCCAACGAGCGGGTGCTCGACATGCTCGACGACATCGGTGAGCCGTCGCGCGCCCGCACCTGGCTGGATCGGAAGCTGGAGCGCAAGGAGAAGATCTGGGGGATGGGCCACCGGGAGTACAAGGTGAAGGACCCGCGGGCGAACATCCTCCAGCGGCTGGTCATGGAGTTCATGGAGCGGCGCCAGGGGCATGTGAGCAAGCGCATGGAGGTCGCGCTGGCCCTGGAGGAGGCCGCCGCCGAGCGGCTGGGGCCCAAGGGGGTCTATCCCAACGTCGACTACTACTCCGGGATCCTCTACGACATGATGGATATCCCGGTGGACCAGTTCACGCCCATCTTCGCGGTCTCCCGCACCGCCGGCTGGCTGGCCCACTGGCGGGAGCAGCTCGGGGACAACCGGATCTTCCGGCCCACCCAGGTCTATACCGGCGAGCCCGTGCGCCCCTACCGCCCCATGGCGGAGCGCGGCGGTCAGGGCGAGTAGAGTCCCCCCAGGACCACCCGCTCCCGGGCGCCGGTGACCGCCGGCTCGTTGGCCGGCCGACCGGCCAGCCGTTCCCGCGCCAACCACGCGAAGGCCGCCGCCTCCACCATGTCCGGATCCAGGCCGTGGCGCCGGGTTCCTTCCACCGTGGTGCCGGGCAGGGCCTCGCGCAGCCCCGCCATGAGCACCGGATTGTGGACGCCGCCGCCGCAGACCAGGACCCGTTCCGGCCCGGCAGGGCGCAGGGCGTCGGCGACCGTGGTGGTGGTCAGGGCGGCCAGGGTGGCGGCCACGTCCACCGCCCGCCAGCGGCCCGGCTGGAATCGCTCCAGCCATTCCCGCGAGAAGTGTTCGCGACCCGTGCTCTTGGGGGACGGTCGCTGGAAGTAGGGGTCGGCTCGCAGGGACTCCAGTAGCTCCGGGATCACCGTACCGGCGGCCGCCATGGTGCCGTCGGTATCATACGGGGTCCCCCGATGCTCCCGTACCCAGCTATCCAGGAGGGTGTTGGCCGGGCCGGTATCGAAGCCGCTCACGGGTCCGGCGGGGGGAAGGAGCGTGATGTTGGCGATCCCGCCCAGGTTGACCACGGCCCGGTTTTCGCGTGGATGCCCCAGCGCAAAGGCGTGGAAGGCGGGCGCCAGTGGTGCGCCCTGTCCCCCGGCGGCGATATCCCGGCGCCGGAAATCGGCAACCACCGGGAGGCCGGTGGCCTCCGCGATCCAGTTGGGGTCGCCGAGGGCCCAGGAATTCCCGTGGGGGCCGCTGGGGGCGTGGTGCAGGGTGTGCCCGTGACAGCCGATGGCCCGGATGGCCTGCCGGGCAATGCCGGCTTCTGTGATGGCCGCCAGAGCCGCTTCGCCAAAGGCTTCGCCGAGCTGGGCATCGAGCCCGAGAACCTCGTCGATGGCCTGCCGCGGTTCATTGGTCACGGAGAGGAGCCGGTCGGCGAGGTCGGTGGAGTAGGGGCGGGTATTGGCGGTGATGACATTCGGCGCCGGGTCGAAGGTGACCACGGCGGCGTCGATGCCGTCGTGGCTGGTGCCCGACATGAGGCCGATATAGGCGTCGGCGCCCATTCAGCGCCCGCCTTCGGACTCCGAGGCCGCCAGCCGGGTCCGCTGGAGCAGGTCCAGGCGGCTGAGCAGGGGCTCGGCGCGAGCCTCGAAGGCGGCCCGATGGGCCGGATCGATGGGATCGGCCCGGGGCAGGTCGACGGTCACCGGGTTGCGGTGCACGCCGTTGACCCGGAATTCGTAGTGGAGATGGGGGCCGGTAGCCAGACCGCTCTGGCCCACGTAGCCGATGGTCTGGCCCTGCTCCACCCGGGCCCCGCCGTACACGCCGCGGGCGAAGCCGGACATATGGGCGTAGAGGGTGGTGTACCGGCCGGCATGGCGGATGACGAGGGTGTTGCCGTATCCGCCCTTGCGTCCGGCGAAGATGACCCGGCCCTCGCCGGTGGCGCGAATGGGGGTACCGGACCGGGCGGCATAGTCCACGCCATTGTGCCGGCGCATGCGGTTGAGGACCGGGTGCTTGCGGTTGCCGAAGCTGGAACTGATCCGGGTGAACTCCACCGGCGAGCGCATGAAGGTCTTGCGCATGCTGCGGCCGTCGGGGGTGTAGTAATTGTTCCGCCCATCGGCATCGGTATACCGGACGGCGCGGACGGTCCGCCCCTGGTTGGTGAACTCGGCCGCGAGGATGGCGCCATCGCCCACGTGCTCGCCGTCCCGCCAGAGCTCCTCGTACAGGACCGCGAACTCATCGCCCTCGCGGATATCCAGCGCGAAGTCGATATCCCAGCCGAAGATCCCGGCCATCTCCATGACCAGCCCCTCCCTCAGGCCGGCGCGCGAGGCCGCAGCAAAAAGGGAGTCCCGGATGGTGCCGGTAACGAAGCGCTGGCGCCGCTCCACTGCGCGGGTCTCGGTACGTGCGTGATACTTTCCCCCGTCCCGCTTCAGGTGGAGGGTCTCGCCCTCGGCACGCTGGTAGGCCAGCGCCGACGGCTCGCCCGCCTGGTCCAGGGTGACGACCAGGGTCTGCCCGGGGCGAAGGTTGCGACCGGCCCGGCGGAAGGCCGGTACCTCGAGCATGGCCAGCAGGGTGCTCTGGCCGAGGCCGGCCCCTTCGAACAGGGTGGAGAGGGTGTCCCCCGGGCTGACCTCCATGACGATGCGGCGGGGCTCCTCCTCCTGCGTGGCCGCTTCGGGCGCCGGCGGCAGGGGGGCGGGGGCGGCGTCGGGGAGTGCCCGGGATGCGGCCTCGTAGCGGAAGGCCGAGGCGCCCTCGGATGTCAGTCCCCCGAGAAGGCCGCTCAACGCCACGAGCCCGGCCAGTGCCAGCCCCGTTCCGGCCACCTTTTTCGCTTTCCCGCCTGGTCGCTGCATCGATCACCTCCCTCGTTTCGGACCATGGTATTCCCTCCACGCCGCCGCTGGAAGCGCCCCGGGGTGCCCGACTGCGAGTGTGTTAACCTCCGCACATTTCCCCTAGGAGAGAGCCATGACCGAGGTCGACGCCATCGCTGACCTGCTCCGGGGGGTGGAGGAGGTCCTGCCGGAAGACGAGCTGCGCAACCGCCTCGCCCTGGAGCGCCCCTTGCGCATCAAGGCCGGGTTCGACCCCACCGCGCCGGATCTGCACCTGGGCCATACCGTCCTGATCAATAAGCTACGCCAGTTCCAGGAGCTCGGCCACGAGGTCCTGTTCCTTATTGGTGACTTCACCGGGATGATCGGCGACCCGTCGGGCAAGTCCGCCACGCGCAAGCCGCTCACCGAGGAGGAGGTCGCTGCCAACGCCGCAACCTACCGGGAGCAGATCTTCAATATCCTGGATCCCGAGCGGACCCGCGTGGTCTTCAATTCC
>NZ_FOMJ01000008.1:0-10000 GCF_900112605.1 Thiohalospira halophila DSM 15071 | reverse complement strand
GGTGCGCCTCTTGTACGTGAAGGCCCTTGCGGCCGGAGCGGAAGGAGGCCGCAGTGACCAGGGGGCTGCGACTGTTTACTAAAAACACAGCACTCTGCTAACTCGTAAGAGGACGTATAGGGTGTGACGCCTGCCCGGTGCCGGAAGGTTAAGTGATGGGGTTAGCTTCGGCGAAGCCCTTGATCGAAGCCCCGGTAAACGGCGGCCGTAACTATAACGGTCCTAAGGTAGCGAAATTCCTTGTCGGGTAAGTTCCGACCTGCACGAATGGCGTAACGATGGCCCCACTGTCTCCACCCGAGACTCAGTGAAATTGAACTCGCTGTGAAGATGCAGTGTACCCGCGGCAAGACGGAAAGACCCCGTGAACCTTTACTACAGCTTCGCGCTGAACTTTGAGCATGCTTGTGTAGGATAGGTGGGAGGCTTGGATGCCGGGACGCCAGTCCCGGCGGAGCCAACCTTGAAATACCACCCTGGCATGTTTGGGGTTCTAACCTTGGGCCGTCATCCGGTTCAGGGACAGCGCGTGGTAGGTAGTTTGACTGGGGCGGTCTCCTCCCAAAGAGTAACGGAGGAGCGCGAAGGTACCCTCAGCACGGTCGGAAATCGTGCAACGAGTGCAAAGGCATAAGGGTGCTTAACTGCGAGACATACACGTCGAGCAGGTGCGAAAGCAGGTCTTAGTGATCCGGTGGTCCTGAGTGGAAGGGCCATCGCTCAACGGATAAAAGGTACTCCGGGGATAACAGGCTGATTCCGCCCAAGAGTTCACATCGACGGCGGAGTTTGGCACCTCGATGTCGGCTCATCACATCCTGGGGCTGTAGTCGGTCCCAAGGGTACGGCTGTTCGCCGTTTAAAGTGGTACGCGAGCTGGGTTTAGAACGTCGTGAGACAGTTCGGTCCCTATCTGCCGTGGGCGTTGGAGACTTGAGAGGATCTGCTCCTAGTACGAGAGGACCGGAGTGGACGTACCTCTGGTGTTCCGGTTGTCACGCCAGTGGCACAGCCGGGTAGCTACGTACGGAAGGAATAACCGCTGAAAGCATCTAAGCGGGAAGTCCACCTCAAGATTAGGTCTCCCTGGACCCTCGAGGTCCCTGAAGGGCCGTCCGAGACTAGGACGTTGATAGGCTGGGTGTGGAAGCGCAGTAATGCGTGAAGCTAACCAGTACTAATTGCCCGTGCGGCTTGACCATACAACACCCAAGTGTCCTGGGCGATGCGTGCACGCAGCGCCGGCTTCCCGAACATGCAGACAGGCTCAAGACCTGTCGCATACCGTTTTGCCTGGCGGCCATAGCGAGGGGGAACCACCCGATCCCATCCCGAACTCGGAAGTGAAACTGCTCAGCGCCGATGATAGTGCGGGGTTACCCGTGCGAAAGTAGGTCACCGCCAGGCTCCAAACCTAAACCCCGCGCCGCGTTGTGCGGGGTTTTTTTTGTCCGGAGATCGGTGATGGAACCGAAACACGCCTACGATTACGACGACCTCCTTGCCTGTTCCCGGGGCGAACTCTTCGGGCCCGGTAACCCCCAGTTGCCAGCTCCGCCCATGCTTATGTTCGACCGGATCAGTCACATTGCCGGGGACGACGGCCGTTACGGCAAGGGCTCCATGGTCGCGGAGCTCGACCTCCGCCCCGATCTCTGGTTCTTCGAATGCCATTTCCCCGGCGATCCGGTGATGCCGGGTTGCCTGGGCCTCGACGCCCTCTGGCAGTTGGTCGGATTCTTCCTCGGCTGGAATGGAGGCGAAGGTCACGGCCGCGCCCTCGGGGCCGGTAACGTCAAGTTCTCCGGTCAGGTGCTCCCCGAAAACCATCAGGTCATCTACCGCGTCGACCTCAAGCGCGTGATCCGGCGGCGCCTCTTTATGGGACTCGCCGACGCCCGGGTGGAGGTCGACGGTAACGTGATCTACGAGGCGGAAGATCTTCGCGTGGGTCTCTTCCGCAGCCCGGCAGCGGCCGGACTCGACGGCAGCTGAACTTGCTCGCCGGGAGCCTTTACAAGGCCCGGCGAACCTCCTAGGGTTAATAACCGAGTAATTCACTCGGCTACCGCCAAGGGGGTTCGTCATGAACCAGGAAGAGCTCAATGACCGCTGCATCAAGCTGCTGCGCAGCCAGGGCGTGCAGAACCAGATGTGGCACCCGCGCATGTTCTGGGAGGTGGGAGCCCTGGATAACCCGACCTCCCAGGACCTGACCCGCCCGAAGGTCGACCTCTCCGAGCTCGAAGTGATGCTCGCCACGGCGGCCAATGAGCCATCTCTTTGTCGCGACGAGGTCAACGCACGCAGACCCGGGCGTGCCGAGTTCATCGAGCGCCATATCCGGCGAGGTGAACGGCCGCTTCTCGAGCATGCGGGTTGAGTCATAGGGCTGGGCGGGGTCTGGTAGACTCCGCCCATGACTACGCGCACCCGCCTCTTTCACTGCCTCTCGGATAGCCGCTGGCACACCGGCCCGTCACTGGCTCGTGAGTTCGGGGTGAGCCGTGCGGCCATTGGCAAGGCCGTAACCGCGCTCGAGGGTATGGGACTGATGGTGGAACGGAGCCGTCACGGCTACCGTATTCCTCCATCGACTCGCCCGCCAAGGGCGGACCTTGTCGCCGGGAGCCTTCCCCCCGGGGCTAGGCAGCAGCTCGCGAGCCTGCAGTCGCTCTACCGTACCGATTCCACGAACAGCTGGCTTCTGCGGCATCCCCATGCCCGTCAGGCCGGGGGGGCGCATATCTGTATAGCGGCCAGCCAGACGGCAGGTCGTGGGCGTTTGGGAAGGGTTTGGGATTCCCCCGCCGGCGCAGGGCTCTACCTCTCCGTCAGTCTGGTTCGGTCCGGGCTTCCGGCCCCCGCTACGCCGCTTGCCATCGCAACCCTCGTCGGCGAGGCGATCGAGGCCGTCGTCCCGGGGGCTCGGGTCGCGCTCAAATGGCCCAATGATCTCCTGTTACAGGGGGGCAAGCTGGGAGGCATCCTCATGGAGAGCCGTGGCGAATATGGTGGCCAATGGCAGCTGGTTGTCGGGATCGGCCTGAACCTCGAGCAGCCGGCCTTCGGCGGTCGGACCTCCCTCCGGGCGGCGGGCCTCCCGGTCCCCAGGGCCGAAGACCTCGCCGTTGGGCTCCTGTCGAGAATCCTTCCGACGCTGCCGTTGGTAACCGCGGATCCGGGCCCGTGGCTCGATGGCTGGCGCCAGCGGGACTATTATCGCGGCCGGGAGGTGCGGGTGCAGGGACCGGAGCAGATCTGGGAGGGCCGAGCGGCCGGAATCGAGGCTGATGGCGCCCTTTGCCTGGAGACAGCGGCCGGATTGGAACGGATCAATGGCGGTGACGTGAGTCTGCGAGAGGCCCAATGGACTGGGTAGTGGATGCGGGCAATAGCCGACTGCGATGGGCGGCGGTCCGGGCAGGCCGGATCCACTGGCAAGTGGCGGTGCCGACTGCCGACCCCACCGAGGTCGAGGCGGCCTGGGCCCGGGCAAAGGCGCCCTACCGTATCCTGGTAGGCGCGGTCGCCGGCCCCGACGTGCGGGAGACGATCCGTAGCACGGCCCACGCCGCCTGGCAGCGGGAACCGGAGCTCCTGCGGAGCCCCGGGTTCGGTTGGGGCGTCCGGAATGGGTACAGGGAGCCGGGGCAATTGGGTATCGACCGCTTCGCGGCCCTCGTCGCCGCCAACCGGCGTGCCCCTGCAGGCTCAGTCGTGGTCGATATCGGGACGGCCGTGACCGTGGATGTCCTTATCGCCGGTGAACACCGCGGAGGCTATATCCTCCCCGGGCTCGATCTCATGGCACGTTCCCTCGCGAGCGGCACGGCGGCCGTGGATACTGCGGCCCCGGACCCGGAAACCGCCGTCGGGCGGGACACCCCCTCGGCTGTTGGCCGCGGCATTGTCCACGCCGTGGTGGGTGCCGTGGCCGAGATCCGGGCCCACTTGGCGGCGCAGGGGCTTTCCGGGGTACCATGCTTCCTGACTGGTGGTGGCGCTCTCCTAGTGGCAGAACGCATCGCCCCGCCCCGGGACCTGCTCCCCGGACTGGTTCTTGAAGGACTGGCCCAGATGGCCGCCGAGCCCATGGACTGAAGACGCATGCGGATCCTCTTTCTGACGCTGCTGGTGCTGAATCTCGGCTTCCTGGCTTACCACATGGCCTTCGGGGGAGGCGATACAATCAGCGAGGATGTGGTCCTGCCCGGCCAGGATGTCGCGACTCTGGAACCCCTCCCGCCGCCCGAGGATTCCGGGCCGGAGGAGGATGCCGGCACGGGCCGGGCCGGGGAGGACGGGGCGGCTCGGGCCGCTGCTCGGGCCACCGCGAGCGCTACGGAGGGAAGGCCGGACGATGGCTCCCCCGATGCCGAGAAGGCGGAGTCGGGTGCGGCTTCCCGTTCGGGGGCCGGGTCGAAAGAGACGTCCGCGCCCGCACCGACCCCGGAGGTCGCCGTCCCCGAAACAACGGGGGGGTCTTCGGACCCCGGCGATCCCGAAGAGCGTGGCACCACCGGGAGCACCCGTCCCACCTGCTATGCGCTGGGCCCCCTGAGCCCGGAACTCCTCGATCGGGTCGAGGCCCGGGTTGCGGAGACTCCGTTGCGGATCGTGGAGCGCTGGCAGGGAGACCGTTCCGAGTCGCGGTACTGGGTCCACCTGCCCCCGGCCCCGGACATGGACGGCGCCCGGGAGCGGCAGGAGGCACTGAAGGCCGCCGGCTATCGGGACATCCTGCTGGTCCGCAATGGCGACATGGCCCGCAGTATCTCGCTGGGCGTGTTCGCCAATCGAGCCAATGCCTCCCAGCATCAGCAACGCCTCCAGGCGGATGGGTTTGATGCCCGGATCACCGAGCAGTCACGCAAGACCCGTGCACCTTTTCTCGGCCTGAAGGTGCCGGAGGGGGCCGGTGGCTCTGTGGCGGGGGTCCGGCGCCTCGTCGAGCAAGAAGAGGCCGCACTCACCGAACGGCCCTGCGATGGACTTCACCAGCAGTGAGGCCGTCGCCTGTTAGATTGCGCCCCGGAACCGGGGAGAGACTACCGGAGATCCATGGATATTGAAGCGAGCCTCAAGGGCCACCGCCGCGCCATCGAGGCGGTGGCCGACCTGGCCCCCGCTATCCACCAGGCGGCCGACCTCCTGACCCGGACCTTCGAGGGTGGCGGGCGAGTGTATGCCTGCGGTAATGGCGGCTCCGCCGCCGACGCCCAGCACTTCGCCGCCGAGCTTACCGGCCGTTTCCAGGCCGACCGACCGGGCTTCCCGGCCATAGCCCTGACCACGGATACCTCGGCCCTGACCTCCATCGGCAACGATTACGGTTTCGAGCGGGTCTTTGCCCGTCAGCTGGAATCGCTGGGCCGCTCCGGTGACACCCTGCTGGCCCTGTCCACCTCCGGCTACAGCCCCAACGTGGCCGCCGCGGTTGCCTCGGCCGCCGAGCGGGGGATGAACACCATCGGTCTCCTGGGCCGGGACGGGGGTCCACTGGCCACCGCCGTCGATCTGCCACTGGTGGTCGGGGTCGACGCCACCGCCCGGATCCAGGAGGCCCATATCCTGATCCTTCACCTCCTCTGCGAGGCGTTCGAGGGGGATCCGGCTTGACCGCAGCCCTGCCTGATTTCTCCACCGCCCGCGTCCTGGTGGTGGGCGATGTCATGCTCGATCGCTACTGGCACGGCCAGACCGGGCGGATATCGCCGGAGGCCCCGGTGCCGGTGGTCCGGATGCAGGAGAGCGAGGACCGGCCCGGCGGGGCGGCCAACGTGGCCCTGAACCTCGCCGCCCTGGGCCTGCGCCCGACCCTGGTGGGCCTGGTGGGAGCGGACGATGCGGGTGATCGTATCGGCCATGAGCTCGCCAACGCCGGCGTGGACGCGCGCCTGGTGCGGGTCCCGGGGCGTCCGACCATCACCAAGCTGCGCGTCCTTGCACGGCACCAGCAGTTGCTGCGCGTGGACTTCGAGGAGCCCTTTCACGACCTCGACCTCACCCCGCTGGAACAGACGGTGGCGGAGGTCGTGGGGGAGGCCGATGTCGTCATCCTCTCCGACTACGCCAAGGGCGCCCTGGCCGATCCCCAGCGCTTCATCCGCCTTGCCCGCGAGGCCGGGGCGAAGGTGCTGGTCGACCCCAAGGGCCACGAATTCGCGCGTTACCAGGGGGCGGACCTACTTACCCCCAATCTCTCGGAATTCGAGGCGGTTACCGGCCCCTGCAGCGACGAAGAAACGCTGGTCGCGCATGGCCGGACCGCCCTCGATGCGCTCTCGCTGGGGGCATTGCTGGTTACCCGCGGCGAGGCCGGTATGACCCTGATCCGTCCCGAAGGCGAACCGCTCCACCTGCCGGCCCGGGCGCGCGAGGTCTTCGATGTGACTGGCGCCGGGGATACTGTCATCGCGACCCTGGGCGCGGCCCTCGCCGCCGACCAGCCCCTCCCGCGGGCGGTGGCCCTGGCCAACGCCGCGGCGGGGCTCGTGGTGGGCCGTCTGGGGGCCGCGACCGTCAGTGCACCGGAACTGATGGCCGAGATGGCCGAGGCGGAAGAGGTTGGCCTCGGCGTGGTCAACGAGGAACAGCTTCAGCGAGCCGTGGCGGCGGCCCGGGAGAAGGGCGAGCGGGTGGTGATCACCAATGGCTGCTTCGATCTGCTCCATGCCGGCCATGTTGCCTACCTGGAGTCGGCCCGGGCCCTGGGCGACCGGCTCATCGTGGCGGTCAACGATGATGACTCGGTCCGTCGCCTCAAGGGGGAGGGCCGGCCTCTGAACCCGGTGGATCGTCGCATGGCGGTCCTTGCGGGGCTGCGGGCGGTGGACTGGGTCGTTCCATTCAGCGAGGATACGCCGGAGCGCCTGATCTGCGCGTTGTGTCCCGACTACCTGGTCAAGGGCGGTGATTACCAGCCCGACGAGGTTGCCGGCCACGAGTGTGTGCGCAGCGCCGGGGGCGAGGTGGTGATCCTCGATTTCGTCGACGGCCTCTCCACTTCCGAGATCGTCGAGCGCATCCAGCGCAATCCCGCCTCCTCCTGAGGAGGCACTGGTACCATGTGGTCCCATCTTGCTGGCGTAGCTCAGTTGGTAGAGCAGCTGATTTGTAATCAGCAGGTCGCGGGTTCGAATCCTGTCGCCAGCTCCATACATCCCGAGGGGGGTGCGTCGCGATGAGCGGGCGCTGGCACCTCGTGGCTGCCGCCCTCCTGTTCCCGGCCCTGGCAGTGGCCGTGGTAAGCGTCGTCGCGCGGTTACCCCTTGGCTCCGAGACCGTCCATTTCCTGGTCTACCTCCCCTGGGTTGGTCTCGCCCTGGCGGCGGGCCTGGCCCTGCTGTTCGGTCGTTACGGCGCCCTTCTCCTGACCCTCCTGCTCCTGAGTCTTTACCTGCTTGCCGGGCTGGCCATGACGGGCGCGGAGGCAGCCGCGATCCGGGAGCTCCTCGCCCTGGCCCTGGGTTCCAGTCTCCTGGTGCTGGCGATCCGGCCCGAGCCGTGGCCCCCGGCCCTGGTGGTCTTCCTCCTCGCGGCCCTGAATGGCGCCGGGGCGTGGTTGCTCGCGGGCGGCCGGTGGCCGGACGTCCGGGTCGCCCTGGTCGAGCCCCTGATCCCCGCCGGGGTCGCGCTGCCGGTCTCGGCGCCCGCCGCCCTGGTCCTCCTGGCCGGAGTGAGTGCCTACCTGGTGCGCGCCCTGGTCGGGCGCACCGCCGTGAGCATCGGCATCCTCGCCGGTACCAGCGCGGTGATCGCGGCCCTCCACCGCGCCACCGACCCCATGACTGCCGAGGTCGCCTGGACCATCGCCGGCCTGGCCATCGGCATTGGCGTCATCCTGGAGGGGCACCGGATGGCCTACCGCGACGAGCTGACCGGGCTCCCCGGTCGGCGCGCACTGATGGAGCGCCTGACCCGGCCGGGGCGGCGCTACTCGGTAGCCATGGTCGACGTCGATCACTTCAAGTCCTTCAACGACACCTACGGCCACGAGGCCGGTGACCAGGTCCTGCGCTACGTTGCGACGCGGCTGGCGCGGGGCGCCCGCGGCGTGCGGGTGTTCCGGTACGGCGGCGAGGAATTCGCACTCCTCTTCCCCGGTGCGTCCCTGGACCGTGCCTGGCCCCTGGCCGATGAGCTTCGGGCGGTGATCGCCGACAGTCCCTTCACCCTGCGCACCTCCCGCCGAGACCCGAGCCGCCGCGGCAGCGGGGGTGGACAGGAGGTGGGGGTGACCGTCAGTCTGGGGGTTGCGCAACGCCGTAGGGGGGAGCGCCCGACCGACGTCCTGGAACGGGCCGACGCGGCGCTCTACCGTGCCAAGGCGCAGGGTCGGGATCGCGTGGTTGCCGACCCCGACGGTGGTTGACACCCGGTTTTCACTTCTACAGAATAGCCGGCTCATTTACGGAGGGGTTCCCGAGTGGTCAAAGGGATCAGACTGTAAATCTGACGGCTCAGCCTTCGGAGGTTCGAATCCTCCCCCCTCCACCAGACATCGAAGAGTAGTAACGGGACAGGGCGGGCATCGCCCGCCTCGATTCCAGGCGGGTGTAGTTCAATGGTAGAACCTCAGCCTTCCAAGCTGATGACGTGGGTTCGAATCCCATCACCCGCTCCATTCCGGTGACAGTGGCCGCCCGAGAGGCGGAACCGGTTTAAGCCCATATAGCTCAGTGGTAGAGCACTCCCTTGGTAAGGGAGAGGTCAGCAGTTCAAATCTGCTTATGGGCTCCAGCTTCCCGAGGGGCGCCCGGTGGGGCGCCCGATCACGACAAGCGCAATCTGAGGAGCTAGGCCCGTGTCCAAGGAGAAATACGAGCGCACCAAGCCGCACGTCAACGTGGGGACCATTGGTCACGTGGACCACGGCAAGACGACGCTGACGGCGGCGATGACCAAGGTGCTGGGTGAAGAGCACGGTGGTGAGACGCGGGCGTTTGACCAGATTGACAGCGCGCCGGAAGAGAAAGAGCGCGGTATCACCATCGCCACGGCGCACGTGGAGTACGAGTCCCAGGGGCGTCACTATGCGCACGTGGACTGCCCCGGCCACGCCGACTACGTGAAGAACATGATCACGGGTGCGGCGCAGATGGACGGTGCGGTGCTGGTGGTTTCGGCGGCGGACGGCCCGATGCCGCAGACGCGGGAGCACATCCTGCTGTCGCGGCAGGTGGGTGTTCCGGCCATTGTGGTCTACCTGAACAAGGCGGACATGGTGGACGACCCGGAGCTGCTGGAGCTGGTCGAGATGGAGGTGCGCGAGCTGCTTTCCTCCTACGACTTCCCGGGTGACGACACTCCGGTGGTGCCCGGCTCGGCGCTCAAGGCGCTGGAGGGTGACACCTCGGACATCGGCATTCCGTCCATCGTGAAGCTGGTCGAGGAGATGGACGCCTTCATTCCGGAGCCGCAGCGTGCGGTGGACGGGGATTTCCTGATGCCGGTGGAGGACGTCTTCTCCATTTCGGGTCGTGGCACCGTGGTGACCGGCCGAGTGGAGCGGGGCATCGTCAAGACGGGTGACGACGTGGAGATTGTCGGTCTGCACGACACGGCGAAGACCACCGTCACCGGTGTGGAGATGTTCCGGAAGATGCTGGACGAGGGCCAGGCGGGCGACAACGTGGGTGTGCTGCTGCGCGGCACCAAGCGGGACGACGTCGAGCGTGGTCAGGTGCTGGCGAAGCCGGGCTCCATCACGCCGCACACGCGTTTCGAGTGCGAGGTGTACGTGCTTTCTAAGGAAGAGGGGGGGCGTCATACGCCCTTCTTCAACGGCTACCGGCCGCAGTTCTATTTCCGTACCACGGACGTGACCGGTTCGGTGGAACTGCCGGAGGGCACGGAGATGGTGATGCCGGGTGACAACGTCCAGATGACGGTGTCGCTGATTGCGCCCATCGCCATGGAGGACGGTCTGCGCTTCGCGATTCGCGAGGGCGGCCGCACCGTGGGTGCCGGCGTCGTCTCGAAGATCATCGAGTAA